>JAGFXQ010000128.1 GCA_017861355.1 Bacillota bacterium | reverse complement strand
CATGGATATTCCGCTTGGATATGCAATCGGCAATTCCTTAGAGGTAATCGAGGCAGTGGAAACCTTAAAAGGAAATGGCCCTCAGGACTTCTCTGATTGTTGCATGGAGCTTTGCGCTAACCTGTTAGAACTGGCAGGGGCCGGAGATAGTGAATCTTGTATGAAGAAGGTCAAAGAAGTAATTGCGAACGGTGCGGCCTTTTCAAAGCTTTGTGAGATGGTCGAAGCACAGGGCGGCGACTCGAGCGTACTCAAAGATACATCAAGGTTTGGAACCTCCGCAGTAATCCATGAGGTAAGAGCACCATTTAGTGGCTTTATCACCGCTATGGATACAGAAGCAATCGGAATTACCTCTGTAATGCTTGGAGCTGGCCGAGAGACAAAGGAAAGCGAGATTGATTATCTGGCAGGTATCATCTTAAAGAAAAAGACCGGTGATTATGTCAATCAGGGTGATCTGTTAGCCGTATTCCATACCGCGGATCAAGCTCTTCTTGTGAAGGCAGAGGAGCACTTTATGAAAGCATATCAATATGCCGCAAAAAAACCGGAGACAAAACCTTTGATCTATGCAAAGGTGGAGAAGGACAAAGTTACTGTTTATTGAGATCAGCGAACGCTTTCGCATACTACACTGTTTGGCAATTCATAATCATTCAATCAACTTAATACGGGAGGAAATTTATGAAAAAATTTATAACAGTAATATTAGCAATCTCTATGGCTTGTTTTATGCTGACAGGATGCGCTAAGAAACAGACCTTTGATATTGCTCTTATTACCGATAAAGGTAATATTGATGACAAATCCTTCAACCAGGGCGCATGGGAAGGTCTTGATAAATTCGCAACCGATAACAACATCACACATAAATACTTTAAGCCCGAAGAGGCAAATGATGCAGGTTATCTTGCAGCGATTGATCAGGCAGTAGCAGCAGGAGCAAAGGTAATTGTAACACCCGGCTTCCTGTTCGAAGTACCGGTATATCAGGCACAGACAAAATATCCGAATGTTAACTTCATTCTGCTTGATGGCGCTCCTCATACCGCAGATTACGGAACCTTTAAAACAGAGGCAAACGTAGCAAGCGTTATGTATGCAGAAGAACAATCCGGATACCTTGCCGGATACGCTGCAGTTAAGGATGGCTACACCAAGCTTGGCTTCATGGGCGGTATGGCAGTTCCTGCAGTACAGGCTTATGGATACGGTTTCCTGCAGGGTGCAGAAGCAGCTGCTGCAGAGCTGGGTCTTGCAGATGGCTCCATCGCAGTTACCTATCATTATACTGGTGATTTCGCTGAGACAGATACAAACAAAGCTTCTGCAAAGACGATGTATCAGGAAGGTACTGAAGTTATCTTTGCTTGCGGTGGTTCCGTAGGTAAGAGTGTTATGGCTGCGGCTACCGAATCAAGTGCTAAGGTAATCGGTGTTGACGTTGACCAGAGATATGACAGTGACACGGTAATTACTTCAGCGATGAAGGGACTTGGTTCCTCCGTTATCACAGTTCTTGAATCTATCTACAAGAATAAGAGCTGGGAGACCTATTCCGGTAAGACAACCGTCTTCAATGCAGCAAATAACGGTGTTGGTCTTCCTACTTCAGTAATCGGTGATGCAAATGCCAATGCATTTGATCGTTTTAAATCCTTTGACAAGACAGCATATGATACTGTTTATGCATCTCTTGTAAGTAATGCAGTAGCACCAATTCGTACAATTACGATTGCTGATGCAACCGGCGTTGCTACAGCAGAGGAACTTATGACAGGCCTTAACTTAGTGAAGGTAGCTGTACAGACAAGATAATTTAATGATTGATTATGAATGAGCCTTATAATTTTGTGTTTTAATAAAACGGGGAAAGGCAATTACCTTTCCCCATTTACCATACAGGATACGGAAATGAAAGCGAAACGAGAAGAAATCAATTAACAATTACCGATAGGAAAAATAACAGTGAGGTAAATATGGATAATTACGTTATAGAAATGCTTCATATTACAAAAGAATTTGCCGGTTTTAAAGCGAATGATGATATCACTCTTCAGTTAAAAAAAGGTGAAATACATGCTTTACTTGGTGAAAACGGCGCCGGAAAATCAACCCTGATGAGTGTGTTGTTCGGTCTTTATCAAGCAGAAAAGGGCAAAATCTTAAAAAACGGCGAAGAGGTAACCATCAATAATCCCAATGACGCGAACCGTCTGGGAATTGGTATGGTACATCAGCATTTTAAATTAGTTGAGATATTCACCGTTCTGGAGAATATCATTCTTGGCGTTGAACCGAATGCAATGGGTGTATTGCAGAAAAAGGATGCAAGAAAGAAAGTAATTGAACTTAGCAAACAATATGGACTTCAGGTTGATCCGGATGCCATCATAGAGAATATTTCGGTTGGTATGCAGCAGCGCGTAGAAATCTTGAAGATGCTTTACCGTAATAATGAAATCCTCATTTTTGATGAGCCAACGGCTGTACTTACACCGCAGGAAATCGATGAGCTGATTGAGATCATGCGTGGGTTTGCTAAGGAAGGAAAATCAATCTTATTCATTACTCATAAATTAAATGAAATTATGTCAGTCGCGGACCGTTGTACTGTATTACGTAAGGGTAAGTATATGGGTACCGTTGAAATTAAGGACACCACCAAAGAAGAATTATCTCGAATGATGGTTGGCAGAGATGTTAGCTTTAAGGTACAGAAGGACGAACCAAACATCGGCGAAGTATTATTATCGGTAAAAAATATTACAATGCCCTCGAAAATAAACAAGAAGAATGCAGTGAAGGATGTATCCTTTGATGTGAAAGCCGGAGAGATCGTCTGTCTTGCCGGAATCGAAGGCAATGGACAATCGGAAGTTATCTCAGCAATCACCGGACTTGAGAGGGTAAAAGAAGGAACGGTAACCTTAGCCGGAAAGGATATCACGAAGTTAAACATCCGCGAGAAGACAAAGACCGGTTTAAGCCATATTCCGGAGGATCGTCATAAGCATGGTCTCGTTCTCGATTATTCACTGGAAGAAAATATGGTATTGCAGAGATACTGGCAGCCGAGATTCCAACACAATGGTTTTATCAAGAAGAAAGAAATGCGGGATTATACAGAAGGATTAATTAAGCAATATGATATCAGAAGCGGACATGGTCCGACTTCCAGTGCAAGAGGTATGTCGGGCGGTAATCAGCAGAAGGCAATCATTGCAAGAGAACTTGACAAGGAGCATGAGCTTTTGATCGCGGTACAGCCTACCAGAGGACTTGATGTCGGTGCGATTGAGTTCATACATAAGCAGCTGGTGGCAACCAGAGATGCAGGCAAAGGGGTATTGCTGATGTCATTTGAATTAGATGAAGTAATGAACATCAGTGACCGTATCCTTGTTATGTATGAAGGAGAAATCGTAGGAGAGCTTAATCCCAAGGATACCACGGTACAGGAACTTGGTTTGTATATGTCCGGTGCAAAACGGAGTAGAAAGGAGAAGGGACATGCAAAATAATAAAAATTCTTCCAAACTGAAAATGCAGGCATCAAGAATCATGAAAAGTAAAGGTATGGGCTCTTTTACCGCTACCTTGCTCGCGATCCTTCTAGGATTACTGTTCGGATTTATAGTTATGTTAATCGCAAGCCCGGCGAACTCCTTCAATGGCTTTCTTACCATGTTGACTGGAGGTTTCGGTCGTCTTGGCGATGTATTCTATTTCGCAACACCGATTCTTATGACCGGTCTTTCCGTTGGCTTTGCATTCAAGATGGGTCTGTTTAATATCGGAGCATCCGGACAATATACCTTTGGTATGTTCTTTGCACTTTATGTAGGTATGATGTGGAAGCTACCTACCGGTATTCATTGGATTGCCTGCATTCTTGCCGGTATGATTGGCGGTATGCTATGGGGATTTATTCCCGGTCTTTTAAAGGCAACGATGAATGTAAATGAAGTTATTACCTCAATCATGTTCAACTATATCGGAATGTATCTCGTGGATATGTTTGTAACAAATAATGCATCTATGTATGTTCCGAATCTGACAAGAACGGGATATTTACCGACGACGGCACAGCTTCCCTCACTGGGGGTTCCGAACTCTAACGTAAATGTGTCTGTTATTCTGGCGATTGTAATCGCAATTATATTATATATCGTTCTGAATAAGACAACCTTCGGATACGAATTAAAAGCTACCGGCTTTAATAAGCATGCCAGTAAATATGCCGGTATGAATGACACCAGAAATACAATTCTTACGATGATTATTGCAGGTGGCCTGGCCGGACTTGGTGGCGCATTTGCAATTCTTGCACCTACCGGTATCACCGGTAGCAGTATGACCTATGAGCCAATCAATGTCATCGCAGCCAATGGTTTTAATGGTATTGCGGTTGCATTACTTGGAAGCTCCAACCCGGTTGGTATCATTTTCTCCGCTTTATTTGTCTCTCATATTCAAAGAGGTGGTACACAGGTAAGCAGCTTCTTCGGCTATAAACCGGAGATCATCGATGTCGTAATTGCAGTAATTATCTACTTCTCTGCATTTGCGATGATTATGAGCAGTGCAGTCGGCAGATTACTTAAGAAGCGTAGCAGAAAAGAAGCAGTCAAAGAGCTGGAACAAACCTTAAGCAGCGAAGATGACAGTTTAAAAGAAAAGACGGAGGTATAGAAGATGGATGTCATAATATATTTAATTCAAAATATGCTGCCAGTTGCTATTCCTTTGTTGTTAGTAGCGCTCGGAGGTATGTTCAGCGAACGAAGCGGTATCGTAAATATTGCACTGGAAGGTATTATGTTATTTGGTGCATTTTTCGGATGTCTGTCTGTATACTTTATGAAGGGACTTACCATCGATCCACAGCTGATCCTGCTGATTGGTATGGTGGTAGCGGCCGTTGCAGGTATCCTGTACTCCATGCTCCTGTCCTTTGCAGCAGTTAATATGAAGGCGGATCAGACGATCTCCGGTACTGCTTTGAATATGTTCATTCCTGCGGTTACCTTATTGTTCTGCAAGATGAAGTTCAACAGCGATGGAATCACAAACAGTACGAAATTTTATATTCAGAAGGTTCCCGTATTAAGCGATATTCCGGTACTCGGACCTCTGTTTTTCCAGAAGACTTATATTACAGTTTATATCGGAATCTTATTCTTGCTATTAGCTATTTTTGTGTTTTACAAGACAAAGTTCGGTTTAAGACTCCGTGCCTGCGGTGAACATCCCCAGGCTGCCGATTCCGTAGGCATCAATGTATACCGTATGAGACACAGCGGTGTGGCAATCTCCGGTTTTCTTGGCGGTATCGGTGGTTTCTTCTACTCCGTAGGTGTTATGGATGCCAATGTAAACGGTCATACCGGTGTTGCTGGCTTTGGTTTCCTTGCATTGGCAGTTATGATCTTTGGTCAGTGGAAGCCGGTTCAGATCTTTTTTGCAGCTCTGTTCTTTGCCTTCCTTCGTACCCTTGCTTACTCCGTAGCATTAATTCCTTTCCTGAATTCTTTAAACATAGATCAGACTTACTACAAGATGCTTCCCTATGTGGCAACTATGCTTGTACTGATCTTTACTTCCAGAAAATCCAGGGCACCCAAGGCGGAAGGAATTCCGTATGACAAGAGTAAGAGATAATCAATAATGAACCAAGTAGAGCTTTTGTATACAGCGATATAAGCTGTGATGCAAAAGCTCTTTTTTTGTATTGAAATTGCGCGAAGATGTCATTATGCTGACACTTTGTTCGATCCCAATGTAAAGAAATGACTATAAAATGGTATAAAAATGAAAAGTATTATACAAGAGTAACGTATATAATGAAAGAGTCTTAAGTACGTCATTGAGGGCGTTATCTCCGGAAGCGTGAAGGGTTAACGGCTTAAATATTTCTTCGGAGTGCATCCGTACAGATTCTTAAAGGTTGTAATAAAGGATTTAACATTGGGAAACCCGTTCTTTAAGGCACAATCCGTTAATGTGGCGTGTGTATCCAACAACTGCTGGGTCGCATGATGTACCCGAACGAAATTCAGATAGTCATTGTAATTAACACCAACAATCTCTTTGAAAAACCGGGAAAAGTAGCTTGATGAATACTTAAAATGTCCGGCGATATCCTTCAGTGATAGATTCTCGTGGAAATTAAGTTCGATATAATCAAGAAAATCAACTGCCTTAGACTGCTCCTTACTAAAGGGCACGGTATAGACAACATCCTTTTTAATGCAATGCTTCGAGACAATCAGCAAGAGCTCATAGATCTTACTCATGATAGAGAGAGCTTCCTGCGAATCGGCTTCGTTGCTTTTGTAGATTACTTCCGCAATCTCCTTTACCTGATGTGTTATTTCGGGTTCACGGGGATTAAAGAAGAATAAATTCTTACCAAGCCAGGTTTCGATAAAGGATATCGAAATAATAATCGAGATGCCCCGATAATAATCAGAAAGGTTGTTATAGCGTGAAGAATGCAGCTCGGAGCTGTTGATAATTAACCAATCATCATCAGAGAAAACAAAGTTATCACTACCAACATTGACGATCATATTACCCTCCAGGGTAATTAACAGTTCAATGCTGCGATGCCAATGCAACGGCGCCCATATATACTTTCCTGATAAATCATGGCGATATAACTTAATTTGCTGATGATTAAAGTTATCATTAAAAGATTCATATAAAGATGCCATTCGATAACCTCCGGGAAATGAATAGTTACGATAATTTTACATAAGAAGTATAACATTTGGCTGTTTTATTTGCCAGTACTAATAAATAATAAAGGAACGATATTATGACAAATGAATTAAATCTAGATGATTGCAAGCAGCAACTGCTAAGACTGGGCCGTACTTATGATGGGCCGAACAAGGAAATATACATGAATTGGACCTGTTCCGGAATAAGATTTCAGTTTCGGGGAACTTATCTGATTGTGGAAATGAATGCATTGCCGGGTGAAGAGGAAGAAAGAAATCCATTCAACGGATCCGTTAGTAAGAGAGAGACATGGCCATATGTGGCAGTGTTTGTAGATGATAATGATGAACCAGACCGATATTTTGAAGTCAAAGACACTTCAGTACGTTATTTTATACTTTCCGGTGAGAAGGAAGAGACTCATAACATAACAATCAGGAAGATGACGGAGAACCCAAAGGGGAAGTTTTCGATCACCAAATTTTTTAGCGATGGAGTAATCGAAAAGCTACAAGAGGATAGTCCAAGAATGAATATTGAGTTTATTGGGGATTCGATTACCTGTGGATTTGGAAATCTATCCGGTGAGAAAGACCGGCTCTTTTATTCCTCCGATGAGAATGGCTGGTTATCTCATGCGGCAATCGCAGCACGAAAACTGAATGCAGACTTCAGTATCATCGCTTATTCCGGAATTTCTATTACAAAAGGAATTGGGAATATGGAGTGGAGATGTCCAAGTATGCCGGAGCTGTATCCATATACGGACCGCTTAATTGAGGAGCATTATGGCAAGGAAGCCTCCTTTGAGGAATGGAATTTCGATCAATGGAAGCCGGATGTTATTGTGCTTAATCTTGGAACGAATGATGCTACCGTCATTGATTTTAATATGGATAGTATACGAGGTATTCAAAAATTCGAAGAGGACTACTACCAATTCCTTAAGCTGATCAGAGAAAAAAATGGATCGGATCCATGGATCATCTGTACCTTAGGAAGCATGGATTATTTCTTGTATGACAATATCTTAAAGGTGGCTGAACGCTTTATCGGTGAGAACAAGGATCCTAGAGTCAGCTGCTTTAAGTATGGTCGAATTCGTATTACCGATGGTTTTGGTGCCTGTGGACATCCGAATAGAACGACTCAGCTCAGAATGGGGAATGAATTGGCAGATTATATCTCGGAACTATTACAGCGATAAAGAGAATGGAGGGAAGGACATGGAATGGAAAACAGCATGGAGTTATTTACCATCGAATTATAATACAAGTATTGGTACGATCTGCAATCTAACGCAGAGGACCTTTTTCAGAAATAATCTGAAGGGTACCAAAATCAAGATTAAGCTCTCTAACCTTTATTCGAAGCAGACTTCAATACTTGATGAGGTGGTAATTGGTAAAAAAGATAGAAGCGGTAGCAATATTGAAGAGATGCAGACGGTGACCTATCTGGGGAACAAAAGAATCATCCTCCAGCCCGGAACAGAATTCTACAGTGATGAGATTACCCTATCCCTTAGTCCAAAGGATGATATTGTACTTTCCGTCTATGTGAAGGATACCACGGAGATCTGTTCTGTATGCTCTACCTGGTCCGCAAGAAGCTGGAATACCAGCTATGGCAAGAATGGGAATTATACCAGATTACAAGAATTTGAAACGACGGATGGTCTGGAGATATACCCTGTATTAAAGTTTGATACACATAAAGCCAATAACATTATGGGAATTACCGAGATTATGGTATATACTGAAGGTGACATCAAGACAGTAGCCTTGTTTGGAGATTCGATCACTCATATGTCTTATTATTATGATGCTCTGATGGAAAAGCTATATAATAATCTTCCGGGTCAAATCACAATGGTCAACCGCGGTTTAGGTGGAAACCGTCTCCTAAGAGATTATAGCCGTATCCCGGAGATACCAGGTGGAGGAACGATATTTGGAGCAGCCGGTGTAGAACGGTTTTACCATGACATTTATTCCGATGACCGGCCAGAGTACATACTGGTACTGATCGGAATTAATGATTTTACTCATCCCTATGCATTAAAGCATTATGAGGAAGAGGTCACTGTAGA
>JAGFXQ010000389.1 GCA_017861355.1 Bacillota bacterium | reverse complement strand
ACCATAATGTCCCATAACACCATATTAAGATGATATTTATTAAGGAAGCTTTTTGTAAAAAGATTTCTTGCACCCCACGGTGGCCGATAAAACGTAACCTCACAATGCAGTTCTTGCATCAGCCTCAGACTCTCGGTAAAATCATGTTTCATATAAGAATAGCTGCACAAATAGGCATGTCGGTGTTCCAAGGAATGAAGCTCGATACTATGTCCCTCCAATCGCATTCGATTGATTAAATTCGGATATTGAATTGCCTGTTCTGCAACGACAAAAAAAGTAGCCCGTGTCTTTGTGTCTTTCAGTAGATCCAGTACCTTTTGAGTGTATACCGGATTTGGACCATCATCAAATGTCAATACCAATCTTTTCATTTCCATTATCCCCCTCCTCCAATTACAGATGCCTATGCTAAGTCTTTGACCTCATTTCTACAATTGATCATGTAAACTTCTTCCAGAATATCATTTAGTAAATTTGTTTTTAGGCTATTCTTCATCTTTTTGATATTGTATTTGTAAAAATCCAATTTATCTTGTGATAAATACTCACTAATTAATGTGGCATTGATCTTATGATCATAGTTGATTACTTCACCGATTTTCATTTCCTGAATAAATTGGGCATTATATTTTTCTTGTTGGAGAAAAGGAGTCAGTGCTAAAATCGGCACTTCCGAAAAGATCGCTTCGAAGGTTGTAACTCCTCCAGGCTTGGTGATGATTGCATCAGCCTGAATCATATAATCAAATATATTGTTTACATATCCCAACACTTGAATGTTACGATATTTTCCTCGAAGATCATTATATAATTCTCGGTTTTTTCCGGTAACCACAGTAAATTCAATGTTTGGCAGATTATCTAAATCATGATAAAAATCATCCTCCAGAGGAAGCATTCCTAAACCACCACCCATAAGTAGTATCTTTTTCTTATCCGTGCTATCCTTTTCTTTTCTATTCTGCGGTTTTATCATAAATTCAGGCCTTACCGGTATTCCTGTCACATATATCTTATTGGGTAACACTCCTTTTTGTATAAATTTATCTCTTACCGTAAATGAGCCCACTAAATAAATGTCTGTATTCTTATTGATCCATTCTGAATGACCGGTGATATCTGTTACGCAAGTAACCAACGGTATCGTAGAACCGGTCCTTTCTCGATACAAGGATACAATCTGTGAGCATAATGGTAACGTAGATATGATGACGTCCGATTTTTTCTCTTCTAAATACTTCTCAAAATACCGGCTAAAATAGTGATACAACTCCGGTTTTTGATCTGGTTTCATATTTTCCATCAATTTGTATCTTGTGTTATATATTTTAAAGCCTTTCTTAACTATGAGTTCAAAAAAGTCATAGTATCGACCCGCCATCCTCGGTGAAATATAATCAAACCAATCTATTATTTCAACCTCAGCATCCAAACCACTATTCTGAATATGTTCTTTTATCGCTTGTGCTGTTATCATATGTCCCATACCGAATTTACCTGTTAAAATACTGATTTTCATTTTTACTCACCTCACAAATCTAGCCTATAATTCATCATAGCCTCGTATTATTTAGATTTGATATAGTAAATATTAAGAATTATTAAGATAACAAAAATACGATTTCCGAAGAAACCGCATTTTTGAAAAGCAAATAAAAAAACGTGCTTTGTTGCCAGCTATAATGCTGACAACAAAGCACGTCATGTATTACAAATTAAAACTTATTTTGTCTCTAAGATATACTGGTTCAGAAGGCTCTCTAACATTTCCTGTCTGCCGGACTTGTTCGGAGTAGTGCCGTTCTTTAATGCATAAGCCTCTAATTCCTTAAAGCCTACCTTGCCTTCTACGATGTCCTTACCAAGGCCATTCTTGTAGCTTGCATAACGATCTGCTTTGAAGTTCTCTAATGCACCATCCGCAAGAAGCTTAGCAGCAACCTTTAAGCCCTTAGCAAATGCGTCCATACCAGCGATGTAAGCAAAGAATAAATCATCATCTTCAAAGGAAGCACGGCGAACCTTAGAGTCAAAGTTCAATCCGCCCTTAGTTAAACCGCCATCTAATAAGATTTCATACATAGCTAAGGTTGTATCGTATACATTGGTAGGGAATTGATCGGTATCCCATCCAAGCATCGGATCACCGGTGTTTGCATCCACACTGCCGAGAGCACCATTGATTCTAGACATATTCAGCTCGTGCTGGAAAGTATGCATAGCTAAGGTAGCATGGTTTGCTTCGATATTCATCTTGAAGTAATCCTGTAAATTGTACTTTCTTAAGAAAGCAAGTACAGTTGCAGTATCAAAATCATACTGATGCTTTGTAGGTTCCTTCGGCTTGGGCTCGATTAAGAACTGACCGGTAAAACCGATCTCTTTAGCATAATCAACTGCCATCTGTAATAATCTTGCAAGGTTGTCTAATTCAAGACCGGTATCTGTATTCAATAAGGTCTCATAGCCTTCACGACCGCCCCAGAATACATAGTTCTCACCACCTAATTCCTTGGTGAGCTCCATTGCCTTCTTAATCTGAGCTGCTGCGTAAGCAAATACAGTAGCATTGCAGGAAGTACCTGCACCATGAACGAACTTATCATCGCTGAATGCATTGGTTGTACCCCATAAACATTTAATTCCGGTACGAGCCATTTCTTCCTTAATAACTGCAACGATTTCATCTAATCTCTTATTTGTCTCTTCCAGAGTATCTGCTCTGGGAGCGATGTCCTGATCATGGAAGCAGAAGAACGGGATCTGCATCTTCTCCATGAATTCGAATGCTGCATGAACTCTTTCTTTAGCCTTCTTCATTGCATCCTCTGTATTATCCCAATCACGGTGCATAGAAGCGCCGCCGAACGGATCGTTACCCATATAAGTCAAAGTATGCCAGTAAGACATTGCAAAGCGAAGCTGCTCTTTCATAGTCTTGCCCATAACTACTTCTTCTGGGTTGTAATACTTGAATGCAAGCGGATTAGTGCTCTGAGGTCCTTCATATTGGATTTTACCAATTTTAAAATAAGACATCTTAATATCCTCCTTTATAATATATATCTCTTTCTTTTTATGTTAGAGTAGGACTAAAATGGCTTTCCTACTTGAAAGAACAGGAACTTAATTCCTTTTCTTATTATAATGCCTTTTATTCAATTTGACAATATTAATTTGTAAATTAATTAAACTAA
>JAGFXQ010000127.1 GCA_017861355.1 Bacillota bacterium | reverse complement strand
TCTAATCATATCTTATTCGTAGATTCCTAAACTAATTTCTTGTACCAGTTAAGCCAGCAGAGGTACGTTCTTTGAACCAGTTCTTACCTTCCAAGATTCTTGTGATCCACATAGCCATGGAAGAATCACCGGTAACATTCACTGCGGTAGCAGGTGCATCTGTAATCGTTCCGATCAAAACCATAATCGGAATGGAGGCAGCCGGGAATGCAAATGCCGAGATGATAAAGATCTCACCTACATAACCACCGGAGGGGATTGCTCCCATGACTGTGGAAGCGATTACAGAAATCATAATTGCCATCGCAATATTGCGAACCGTGAGGAATTGAATATCAAATACAGAGCACATAAATGCAATTTTTAAGATCTGAATTACAACTGCTCCGTCCTTATGAAGATTAGCACCCATCGGAATTACTACATCGGCAATATCATCCGGAACACCGATTTTTTTGGTTGCTACCAGATTAACCGGGATGCAGGCAGCGCTTGAGCAGGTTCCCAGTGCTGTCATGGTAGGTGTAATCGCATTCTTCCAATAACTCTTAACACCCTTGAAACCGGCACCAAGATATGCAAATAGTGTATTTGAAACAATAAAGTAGATTAAGATCGCAACCAGATAAATTATGATTGCTCTTGATAACGGTCCTACTAAAGCACTTCCGTTCTGACCCATCAAGATAGCAAAGTAACATCCCAGACCAATCGGAGCAAGCTTCATTGCATAGCCAATCAGCTTTAAGATCACTTCAGTAAAAGCATCCATCAGATTCACGATGGGTTTTGCTTTTTCTCCGATGCTGACAACTGCGACTGCAGTTGCAATGGTAAATACCATCAATGCCATCAGGTTTTGTCTAGACAGTAATAAAGGGAAATCCTTTACCGTAAACATTGCGAGAATATTTGTGCTTGAGGAGTATTCCTCTGTCACTGCGTCCAGCGAAATTAATGCTCCCTTGGCAGGATCAAAAATCCCAGTTACAACAGTCATATAAATTGCAGCAATGATACCGGACAGAACAAAAAGTCCGAACATGATTGCCATCATTTTTCCTAGCTTTTTCAGATTCTCCATCTTTGCAATGGAAGAAACAAGTGAACAAAAAATCAACGGTACGATTAAGCAGTAAAGCAGGTTCAAGAACGTATCAGCGACCGGTTGTAACACAACCGCTCCTTCTCCCCAGATGAATCCGATGATGCTTCCGATCACCATGGCGAGTGTTAAGATGATGGATGATTTATAATTGTTCCATATATTTTTCATAGTATTAACCATGCCTTTCTCATCGCCTGCAAGCTTTTCCGCAGGCATATATTTGTCGTATGAAATAATTTTGAACTATCCTATTCACTTTAATATACTTCTCTAACAGATTTTTCTAAGCTCGGTTGCAATATTAGAGACTGCTTTTTGAACAATTTCAGGTTGTGTTGCCAAATTAATTCGGACAAACCCTTTAAAGTTCGCACCGAACCACTCACCAAAATCCACTGCAATTCTGCATCGATCCTGAATGAAGGCTTTGGTCTCTTCCTTCTTAATGTATGAATTAAGATTAAGTAATGCCAAATAAGTCCCTTCCATGGGTGAGATATATAATTCGGGGAATTCTTTCAAACCATCTACTAAAGTTTGATAGTTTTGTTCGACTACCTTCAGCAGGCTATTCCTCCATTCTTCACCATAGGTATAAGCTGCCTCACTTGCGGCAAGACCGAAGACATTATCCTCCAGCTGAATATATCTTTTCTTGAAGGCATCGTAAGTTGCCCGTAATTCATCACTTTGGATAATAATACTGGAGGTAAGGCAAGTTGCCAGGTTGAAGGTCTTTGATGCTGAGGTACAGGTGATAACATTGGAAGCGTACTTTCCGTTCGACACGGCTGCACTGGGTATTTGATGCTTGCCGGCAGCAGTCAGATCCTGATGAATCTCATCTGAAATCACGAGTACATTGTGCTTCTGGCAGATCTCAAGCATCCGGGTAAGCTCCTCTTCCTTCCAAACCCTGCCTGCAGGATTGTGTGGGGAACATAGTATGTACATCTTAACATCGTTATCTACAATTGCCTGCTCAAATCGTTCAAAATCAATTGTAAAGACACCTTTATCATAGTTCAGATCACAGGTTATAAGCGCTCGATTATTATCTTTCACGCAATTATGGAAAGGATAATAAACCGGCGTCAGAATGAGAATGGAATCCTGCTCTTTCGTGAACATATTAACAAACCAATACAGCGCTGCAACAATACCCGGGGTCACACGAATCCATTCTTTTTTGATATCATAATTAAAATGGTTCTTCTCCCAGTTAATTACTGCATTATAATAGGTGTCCGGTACATAGGAATATCCGTACACACCATGCTCCGCTCTCTTCACAATTGCCTCAATAATATGTTCTTCCGTTTTGAAGTCCATATCAGCTACCCACATTGATATAAGATCTGGATCACCAAATCTGACATCCAGTGCGTCCCACTTAAGACTGACTGTGTTTCTGCGATCTATCGCATATTTTTCACAAAACTCTTTTACTTCCATGATTATGCCCCTTTACATTTTTAGTTTCACCACTATACAATTTTTGTGAACATGCGCCGTGTTTCCGCGGTTTACGGCAATTTCATTGTGCTTATTGTATATGCTTTAAACTATAATACGATAATATACCGTATTATTGCACATGTCAAGTGCTATTTCGACGTTTTTATATATACGCTAAACAATAATTCCTAAAATATGAATTAAATTGATGTATTGCTCATGAAAACATTTCATGTAATAATCAGATAAGCCGATAAGGCAACCTCTGTCTGCCTACCGTATAATATGCGAGGAAAAGTTAATAAAATATTTAATTGTTGATTCGAAAGAAACATGATAAAATATGTTTACCGATCAAGGAACTGATTGTTGTCATTGTCGTTCGCATGCATAGATCACAATAAAGTTCACCACATGATTCGCAGTTATTGTTTAGAGTATTGAGAATCTCATTACCAAAATAGCATTGAACAGACCTCGCATCAGCGATTTCGTTCTATATAAAATATTTCACCGAAATTAGAAAGGCGGTCACCATCATGGATCAGGAAGAAAATTATAAAAATCTAGAAAGTTTATCCGTGGATGAGCAATTTCATCATCTGAATATAAACCATAATAACATCTACCAATTTGTAATGCTTTACTACAATTACATTCTGGCAAAACACGATTATGGCACCGGAGATTTAGTAACAATGATTGAATCTCATACAATAACCTACATCGAAGAGCATCCCAACACAACCGTAAGTGAATTATCCGTTTTTTGGAACAAGTCAAAAGGAGCAGTTTCACAGACAGTATCCAGGTTAGAGGAGAGAGGTTTTATCAGCAAAAGCTATGCAGATGATAACGCGAAGTCAGTTCTTCTGAATGTTACCGAGAACGGCAAAAAATTAAGTCAGGTTCATAAACTTTATGATACCATAGACATCGCAAAAACCTTGGATGACCTTCTTCAAAAATGCAGTATTGATGAAATCAATTCCTTTTTCAAGGTAATTAAAGAATACATTGTATTATTGAAAAGAGATTTCAAGTAATATATCCGGGAATATAATGATTGTCTTCCCTGATTATTTTTTCTGTTAGACTATAGCTCAATCTCAGGTATACAAAGGGAGCCGTAAAACAATTCGTAAAATTGTTCTACGGCTCTTCTCAAGTGAATTTATGCTTTTATGAAGTATGAAAATTCATTTCCATACTATTATCGTTCTTCGCGGAAATAATTAACCCCACAACCGGCCGGCTGAGAGCCTTCCTTTGATTTCTTCATTGAAGTGATGATCAACACCATAGTCGTAATCAAGAATGGAAGCATTACATAGAAAGCATTCGGAATTACTATAACATCCTTCGGTACATAGAATTGCAGTACACTGAAGGCGCCAAAAATCAAGGAACCAAAGATTGCTTTGACCGGATTCCAGCTGGCGAAGATAACCAATGCTACTGAGATCCAGCCCTGTCCGTTGACAACGCTGCTGTTATTCCAGATCCCACCGCCGTTGATCAGGGAAAGGTATGCTCCACCAAGTCCGCAGATCCCGCCACCGAGTAGGATATGAATATATTTTACCAGCGTTACATTAATACCGGTGGCATCCGCAGCCGCGGGATTCTCACCGACCGCTCGCATATTCAACCCGGCACGGGTCCGAAGCATGTAGATGGTACAGAGAACTGCCACGAGGATTGATAAATAGACCAAGGGATTATGGGAAAATAACAGTTTACCGATCACCGGCAGATTACCAAGAACCGGCAGAGGCTTCTCCGATATCGAAGCCATAAACTCCTCGGAAAGCTTTGGCGATCCTCCTGCCTTCCCAATCATCGCTTCACCAAAGAACTTACCAAAACCGATACCAAAGATGGTAAGTGTCAGTCCGGCTACATTCTGATTTGCCATAAAAGTTACTGTTACCACAGCATAAATCAGTGCTGCCACGACGCCGATGCCAAAGGCCGCCAATAAAGCTAAGGCCAGGCTTCCGGTATGATAACCGGTATAGAAGCCCATAAATGCTCCCATGAACATCATGCCTTCCACACCAAGATTAATATTACCTGTTTTTTCTGTCATAATCTCACCGGTTGTTCCAAAGAGAAGCGGAGTTCCGGCTTTGATGGATGCAAATAAAAAATTCAGAAACATTATGCTTTCCTCCCCTTTCTTAAGATAAATCGGTAACGGGTAAAGAAATCAAAAGCAAGAACAAAGAATAAGATGATTCCCTGAAGGATTCCGGAGGTCGCCGCAGATAACCCAAACGCACTCTGCATTACGGAGCAACCCTTCTCCAGCATACTGAATAACACGGTAACGATCAGTATCACAACCGGATTGAGCTTGGACAGCCAAGCTACGGTAATTGCGGTAAAACCAACACCACCGGCAACTCCTTCTCCCAAAGTATAGGCTGCACCACTCACCTGTGTCATTCCTGCGATTCCGCAGATCGCGCCGCTAAGGAACATCGTACGCATCATGATTTTCTTCACATTCATTCCAGCATAGCGTGCTGTATTTACACTCTCGCCTACTACACTTATCTCATAACCATGCTTTGTAAAGCGAATGTAGATGTAGACAACCAGTACAAGAATTAAACCGATCAACCAACCTGCGTGAACACCGAAGATCTTATCCAGTCTTGCATTGGGGGTAAAAGAAGCGATCTTAGGAAAACCGGAGGATTCCGGATCATGCCAGGGTCCTTCCGTAAGGAACTTAATTGTATACAAAGCTATATAATTCAGCATCAGAGTAAACAGAGTCTCATTGGTTCCAAACTTTGTCTTAAAGTATGCAGGAATCAGACCCCATAGACCACCACCTACCATCCCGGCAAGAAACATTATAAGTAATAGGATTGTGTGAGGAAGTTGATCAAAGAACAGGGCAAAGTAGCTGGCAAAGATGCCACCCATAATAATCTGGCCTTCCGCTCCGATATTCCAGAACTTCATCTGAAATGCCAGTGTGATCCCGAGAGATGCAATAAGTAGTGGAATTGCAATCTTAATCGTACCCTGGATTGCAAGCTTGCTTCGCCAAGCCCCGTGTACGATGGTTCCGTATACCTTAAAGGGATTCTGGCCGATTACGAGCAGGAAGATGCCACCGGCTACAATTGCTAGGGCCAATGCCAAAAGTGTCAACCCCATCGTCTTACTGACCGATATCTCTGCTTTCTTTGCTACACGGAGAAGGGGTTCTCTTTTTATCTTATCTTCGGAATTACTCATGCGACTCCTCCTTCCCAGCCAGGGCATCCGTCATTAACAGCCCTAATTGCTCCTTCGTTGTTGTCTTAGCATCAACAATTCCTGTCACCTTGCCATGGCACAGAACCATGATTCGGTCACAAAGCTCCAGCATAACGTCCAAATCCTCACCGATGAACAGAATACCAACACCCTTTTGTTTTTGTTCGTTCAACAGATCATATATAGTATAGGAAGAGTTGATATCCAGTCCGCGTACAGCATAGGCTGTGATGATTACATTTGGTTCTGAGGCTATCTCACGCCCAAGAAGTACCTTCTGAACATTTCCACCGGAAAGTCTGCGTACCGGAGTATCCACATTCGGAGTTACGATGTCCAGCTGCTTAACCAGACGTTTCGCCAGTTCTCTCGCCTCTTTTTTACTGACAAAGGGACTATTCCCTTCGTTATATTTCTTCAGGAGCATATTGTCTACCATGCCCATTGACGCTGCCAGACCCATTCCGAGACGATCCTCAGGAATAAAGCTCATACTAATGCCCATCTTAATGATCTCCTTCGGAGATTTCCCGACCAGGTTCTCATTATGATAGAGAATTGCTCCCTTCTTCACCGGAAGAAGTCCTGCGATGGCTTCACACAGCTCCTTCTGTCCGCTTCCGGCTACACCTGCAACTCCAAGTATCTCGCCACGGTTTAAATCAAAGGAAATATCCTTAATCATCTCATAGCCCTGTTCATTGGAGACAGTAAGATGATGCAGTTCCAGTAAATTCTCATTAAAATTCGTCACCGGATGATTAATTGACAGTTCAACCGGCCGTCCAACCATTAACTCTGTTAACTCCTTCGCTGATGTGTGGGATGTCGTTACTGTCGCCACGCTCTCTCCCTTACGGAGAATGGTAACCCGGTCGCTGATATCCAGTACCTCATTCAGCTTATGGGTTATAATAATCACCGCACATCCCTCCTGCTTCATTCTGCGAAGTATCTCAAAGAGACGTTTTGTCTCCTGCGGAGTTAACACCGCAGTCGGTTCATCTAAAATCAAAATATCCGCCTTACGGTACAGCACCTTTAGAATCTCTACAGTCTGCTTCTCGCTTACGGACATCTGGTATACCTTTTTTTCCGGATCCACTTCAAGACCAAATCTCTTTGATATCTCCCTGATTTTCTCGGATCTTCTCTTATGTAGGAATATTCCCTTCTCGGTACCTCCGAGAATAATATTATCGGTAGCCGATAATGCTTCTACCAATTTAAAATGCTGATGGATCATGCCTACTCCCAGTTTAATGGAGTCCTCCGGTGAGTTAATCGTTACGGTATGTCCATTCATTAGGATCGTACCGTGATCCGGTTTATAGATACCCGAGAGCATATTCATCAGCGTTGTCTTACCCGACCCGTTTTCGCCAAGCAGGGCGAGAATCTCGCCCTGCTTAACGGATAGGTCTATGTTATTATTTGCCACAACCGACCCAAAGGTTTTTGTTATTTTTCTTAGTTCGATTGCCATTGTTTCATTTTTCATATTCTCCACAATGCCACCAGCCTAATTTTATATTATTTTACTTCAACCGTCTTATAATACCAGTTCATAGCTCCGGTAATGTCTGCATCTGAGATAAATTCTCCTGCTTTGCATACCTGATTGCCCTGGTTATCATATAAGTCACCTTCAAAAATCTTAAACCCACCGATAATCTTCTGCTTTGCCGCATCGATGGCTTCCTGAGTACCTTCTGCACAGTTTGCACTCAGAGGAGAGATATCTACTAAGCCTTCTGCCATACCACCATAGTAATTCTCGCCGGTCCAGGTTCCCTCAAGTACTGCTTTTGCAGCCATAGTGTAATATACACCCCAGTTCCATATCGGAGCAGTTAAATGTGCACTCGGTGCATCCTTTGTCATATCGGAGTTATATCCGCAGCCCCATACTCCTCTGTTCTGAGCAGCCATCTGAGGAGCGGTTGTATCAGCATGCTGAGCGATAACATCACAACCCAAATCAAGTAAAGCTTCTGCAGCCTGTCCCTCAAGAGTAGGATCAAACCAGGTATTTGTAACCTTTACATAAACCTTAGCATCCGGATTCACAGACTCAACACCCATAGCAAATGCATTGATACCACCGGTAACCTCGGAGTTATCAATACCCATGGCAGCCACAAAGCCAATCATATCAGACTGTGTCTTCATACCTGCAGCAATACCTGCAAGGTAACGTGCTTGGTAGATGCGGCCAAAGTAATTATTAAAATTCGTTCCATTGCTCTTATAACCGGAAGCATGAGAGAATACAACATCAGGATACTCAGCTGCTAGCTGTTCCATAGTATCCATGTAACCCCAGCTGGTACCAAAGATAATGTCTGCGCCTTCTTCGATACACTCTTCGATTGCAGTTCTGATAGCAACTGCATCGGTATCATTTACATTATTCTTACGGATAACCTGATCATCTGACAGACCAAGTGCAGCCTGCATCGCTACGATACCCTGATCATGAGCGAAAGTATAACCGGCGCCATCTGCAGGATCACCAATATGTATTACGCCTACTTTAAAGTCTTCCATCGGAATACCTTTGGTTGTCTGTTCTGCTGCAGGTGCCTCGGTTGCCACCGCATCTGTAGCTGTAGTTTCTGTAGCTGTAGTTTCTGTTGTTGCTTCTTTTTTCGTACCGCAGGCAGCTAAGGATAATACCATAGTAGCCACGACGATCATTGATAATAATTTCTTAAACATCTTATGTTCTCCTCCTTGTAATATGAAGTGCTCTTCTCGTACACTTCTTCTCTTTATAATTACCGGAATTGCAGCTCCGGTTAATCACGAAATACAATTCCTGTTTCTTCACCCATAGATTCGATAATAGCCAGTGACTCCACTCTGACTCCGCTTTCGCGCACCAGCTTTCCACCTCAATTACAATACCGGCTCCTACCAGGGTAGCCTTTGCATCCTTAATCAGATTAATCAGACCAATCAGCGCGGCTCCGTTCGCAAGAAAGTCATCGATTACAAGTACCTTATCTTCGGGCTTTAAGAAGTCCTTCGATACAATAATGTCATATACTCTTCCGTGAGTGAAGGATTCTACCTTGCTTGTGTATACATCTCCGGCGATATTCTTAGTCTGGTTCTTCTTAGCAAATACCACGGGAACATTAAAATATTGCGCTGCGATGCAGGCAATTCCGATACCAGAGGCTTCAATTGTAAGAATTTTCGTA
>JAGFXQ010000388.1 GCA_017861355.1 Bacillota bacterium | reverse complement strand
TTCAGTCCAAGGTCTTTTACCATGTACTGAAGTCCCCATTCACTACCACCGATTCCAAAGTTATTTACTGTAATCGTTGCTTTTGCCCCAATTGCACTTACCGAGGCATTTGAGCCAGCCCAGTCGCTACCGACGTACAGTTCTGTTGTAGTGTTTTGTAAATCAATGTATCCCCCTGTAACAACCGCTGCTTCAGCTCTCTGTACGGAATTTCCCATGAATCCCGGAAGCGGTTGTAATAACATGGCAATCGCAATAATAACGACTACCGCTTTTCTGAAAAACAAATTGAAACGTTTTTTTCTTTTTGTCTCTCCCATAAAATACCTCCATTATGTTTTTTTACCTATTTTTCGCTCACAGAATGTGCATTTTCTGTGAACATGTACCAATTTTAATTCTAAATATTTTTTACAATATGTCAAGCAGAAAAACGTTTTTATTTATTTTTATAGAATATTCATATTATTGATACCATTTTCCTATCGTTAGAAATATTTCTAACCTATGGTTAAGAAGGGGAACTTATAGATTACCTCTCAGATCTTCGAACACACCAAAGATATCCAATATTCCAAATCCCCATTCCGGACTCGGATAAATTCTGCCGGGTTCTCTTTGGGCACCTCTTAATAGCATATTTTTTATATCTGTTCCATCCATATGATCCAGAGCTTTATTTACAACACCCCATTCTAGTAACATTGCAGCGATACCGGTGGTATGTGCTGTAGCAACACTGGTTCCTGTCATCCTCATGTAGTTATTATTATTTGCCGGACCTATGATATTCACCCCTGGAGCCGCTATGCTAGGAGCAATCCGGTTGGTTCTGGTAAAGCCTCTACTTGCTTTCAGATAAAGGCTGCCATTCGAATTATCATATGCCGTTACGACGATAGGGATGTCTACATTTGCAGGAGAAGTTAATGTAGTATAAGGAGTGGAATTGATAAAATATGTTTCCTCACTGATAAAATTATTGATAGGAAGCCAGATATTCAAGTGCAAAGGAAGCGTTTCATCCTTCTTGCGAATAATGATACGCCAGATTCCTTCCGTAGGATTTCTTAGTCTCATAATAACTAGTTGAGCTCCGGATCTGGAGCCTACTAATTGAAAGTAGACATTAATTTTTGTTTTTTCAAATATAAAGTCGATTTCTCTTCTCTCATTCAATCTAGGAACAATAATCGGAACTGCTTCCCCACCAGGCGATGTCAATTCTACTCCAAAGTTATTCGGAACATCACCCCAGATTTCAAAATAAAGACCAGATTCGTCTGGTCCGACATTGAGATCAATAGTATCCAAATTTGTTCCTATTAACATATTTCTTTCATAATGATGTCTGCTGTTTCCTTCATTTCCTGCGGCTATGGAGACTGCTACTCCTTCCATTTGTCCAACAGATGATAGATAAGCACTTAATGCATCTGTGGCATCATGCGATCCCTCGGAGGTTCCGAGACCAATACATATTGACAACGGACGCTTATACTTTGCTGCAGTTTCAATTAAGTACTTCACTCCCAACATAATATCATTCTCTTGATAGCAATTCAGTTCATGAGACACCATAAAGAAATCTCTGATAATGCTTTTTGCAGGCTTTAATTTAACCACGATTAACTCAGCATCGGGAGCAACGCCCGTAAAATCATTATTTAGATCCTCATTCCCCGCTGCAATGCCGGCTAGAAATGTGCCATGACCAATCTCATCGTTACTTGGAACGATCGATCTCGGATCATTACTAAGAAGTGCGGAATTAATCTGCTCTCTTGTATATTCTGTGCCATAGTAAATACCTTGCTGAAGATTCTCGTTTTGTATAGTTTGATCCCAGATCGATGCAATCTTAGTCGTACCATCTTTATTGATAAAAGCCTTATGAGTATAGTCGATGCCTGTATCAATTATTCCTATCAAAACTCCACGTCCACGCAGATTCATCCCCGGAAAATTCCGAAGCCTTTTCACACCAGAAGCCTTAATACTTTGCTCATCCATTAATCCAAACAGCCGCACAAACACCTTATATCCATACGCATCCAGAGATTTTTCAGGAACTAAATATTTAGGAATATAGACCGCAGTATATATCTGGTCTATTTTAATATAGCAAATTTCATTGCGAGAAAGCACTTCGTCCGAAGCCAACTCATAGTCCGCAATAAAGTCCGAATATTCATCACTTATCATAGCATTCCTACAGTTTACATTCACGACTGAAACTCCAAACAATTTCTTAGCATAATATATGTTGGTTACGGGAACATAATTCTTTGTATTGGATGTAATACCAATTAACACGCTCAGCCTACTTAATGCGTTATGCTAGACTCCTTTCTATCGAATAATAAGCTGACAATTACTTAGATATAACACTAAGTAATTGTCAGCTTAAGTTAATTCTATATTTCACACGCATCATCGTCTTCCGTAATATAATCTTGAATTCGGCTCTAGTTTTATCAGTTCCAGTTGAATTCCTTTATACATACGATCTGTTGTTATACATTTATATAATCTGTACAACAAAAGCTGTGGTTTGAGGTGGTATGCTTGGGGTTTGGAAAGTTGCATGCTCAACTCTTACCCTCTGACCTCTTCTAATATCTCTTAATGGTATCTGTCTACCATTCCTATCTAAAATTGAGGTTGAATTAGTGATTACAAATCTCATTTGATTTGAACTATCGTTAGCGTTATCCGTATAGAGGAAACCATTTCTCAAATCAACATCTAAGACTCTTCCAATCGTGATATTTGAATTTGTATTCCTATTCACGACCGTTATTCTATATGCCCTGGATTGAGGAGGGATACTAAAGGTCATGGCAGACGAAAATTCAGCATCCACTGTCATTCCCTCACGTAAATCGGACAGTCGTATATTTCGACCCGCTCTGTCTTGAATTATTGTATCCCTACTTACAATTAAAGTAACCAGTTCCATATGAGTCATATTAAAATCTCCCATAACACCATAGGAAATTGTTACAAAACCGGTATTTCTGTCTACTCGAATTTCTTCAATTATTGAATCCTGAGTTCTAATAATATCATCATTACAAGGGCATCGATTGCTTTGACCCGATACTGTAAAATCATCCATATTCATTACTCCTCAAATGCATTATATATTATGATATGAGCCTTAGAATATAGTGTGATTCGGGAGTATAGTGTCCAATT
>JAGFXQ010000126.1 GCA_017861355.1 Bacillota bacterium | reverse complement strand
AACCTATCACGATCATATGCGATCGGAATCAGTCAGATAGTTCCATCAATGCTACCCCCAGGTACACCAACGGATCCTTCCGGTGCTTATAATGCCATATTGTATAAAAAAATACCATCTACGATAGCAAAAGAGTTGAAATAATTTATTGATGTTATAATAAATGAGCCGTACATTGAGTAATCGATGTATGGCTCATTCTATATGTGCTTTGGCCACAGGAGGAGCAAAGTTCCTTTCAGTTAACTTTGTATCTTTGGAAAGTAAAATGATGATAGGAATCATGCGGTCCAATTTCATAAGAATCCCTTCGTATTTATTCTAGATAACTAACATATATATGTCGACAATAACGTGATATAATAATAAACAAAAATAGTGATAAATGGATAGGAGGGATTTAAATGAGACAGTTATTTTTATCATCCTCATTTAAGGAGGTTGCAGATTTATTGGCAGATTTTGCCGATAGAGATTTAAAAGGCAAGAAAGTAACTTTTATTCCAACTGCTGCAAAACATGAAAAAGTGAATTTCTACGTCAAATCCGGCAGAGAAGTGCTCGAGAAAATGGGGCTTATGGTGGATGATTTGGAGATATCAACGGCAGATCCATCTGAAATAGTAAGTAAGCTGCAAAACAACGATTTTATATACGTGACAGGTGGGAATGCTTTCTTCCTGCTTCAAGAACTAAAGAAAACTGGAGCAGACAGAATCATAGCGGAACAAATATTGGCTGGAAAACTTTATATTGGAGAATCAGCCGGTTCTGTGATTCTAACGCCCAATATTGATTATCTCAAAGATATGGATGATCCGAATGCCGCACCCGAACTGGATACTTATGATGCTCTAAATATCATTGATTTTTATCCCTTGCCACATCAAAATTGTTTTCCGTTTATAAAAACTGTTGAAAAAATTATGTCAAAGTATCAAGCTACTCTATCACTTGAGCCTTTTAGTAATTCCCAAGCAATACTGATTTGTGGTGATACTGTAAAAGTCGCTGGTCAATAACATGGAAACTCATTACCGAAGTGAGAAGTCAATCCATCTCACAAGCATACTCTCCTAGACCCCATTGCCTTGAGCATAAAAAGCCCATATGTGCAAGTAAAACCCCTATGACGCCATTGTCATAGGGGTTTTACTAAAAAGGGGAGGATAAGTATTTAACTTCTCTTTGGTATTCATAATTGGAGGGGGAATCCAATTATGAAAGAGCATACGCATTTACATCCTTACAACGGAACCTCGTTCCTTATTAGGATATTACTATTATGATGCACATTTGCAATATTTATACATTTAAATAAAAAAATAATTCTTATTGGAAATTTATATGTAGTCATGTTATAATCGTAACGAAAGTAGTATGAATATAAACTAATTCGAACCTTAGGCAAGTGAAACTTGCAGTAGGATTTGTTATTAAGCAATTGAAAGGATGAAAAACCATGAGTTTATTACAAGAGTGGAGAGATTTCGCTTATGCTAACGACATGAACGATAACTCCGGCCAGATGTTCTGGGCAGGTTATTTTAATATTGAGAAGGAAATCTATAAGGTATTACTTGCGGATGCAGATAAAGTATGGGAAGGAACGGTAGCAGACCTTGCAAAGGGATTTGATACGGAACTTAAGTTCTTCGTAGGCTTTCTGGATGGTATTAATGACAGCTTGGTTCAGGCAAACCCGATCGAAGAGATGGATGAGAATACCAAGGTAAGCTTAGCCTTCGATAAGGAGAAGCTATACTACAATATGGTTGGCGCAGGTGCAGAGTGGTTGTATGAGCTGGAGGAGTGGGATTCACTTCTTACGCCTGAGCGCAGAAAAGAGCTATATCGTGAGCAAAAGCAATCCGGTACTGTAGTTAAGGACAAGAAGATAGGCAGAAATGATCCATGTCCTTGTGGAAGCGGTAAGAAATACAAGAAGTGCTGCGGAGCTAATGCATAATTAATTGGTGTGAATTTCACGTGACATAATAATGCTCCTCTTGCTACAGTGATTACTGGTAAGAGGAGCATTTTGTTGTTTTTACGAAATTAATCATTGTTTCGTATTCCAGAATACGAATAATATTCATAAATAGGGTATTCGTTAAAAAATGAATTAATGTTTCTGCTTATAGATAAGATATTTCGCATAGTTTTTGATTTCAAACACACTTTCCGGAGATAATTGTTGATACAAATCAAATAATTCTACGATATCCTTATCAAGCACTTCTCCGCCTACAGGTAAATAAGAGTCAGTAACACCTAGTAAGTAATCGCAGGATACATCAAAATATTTAGATAGGGAGATCAGCTTATCAAAGGAGGGTTCATTTCTCTCGGATTCATAATTTGAGATTGCGGTCGGTTTCAAACCGAGAATGTCAGCCAATTCACCTTGTGTAAGTTTGTTCTTCTGCCTTAATTGTTTTAGACGTGTATTAAAATTCATTTGGCTATCCTCCTGTATTGAAAATATACAATTTGTGTATATTTTTCTAAAATAATTATATATCTTGAAAATTACCGATGTCAACTACAATACGGAAGATTGTATACCAAAATTATGAGAATATGAATACTAATTGATAATTATAGTATCATTGTTGCCATATTCTTGCAATTAATATAATTTTTAAGTATAGTTCTCTAGGAAAGGGAAATATAATGAGGCTTTTTTCTTTTCACAGCAATTTAGTAAAGAACAAAATGATCATCGAAAATATCAGGGGCATTATGTTGTTTTTCGATCGGGAGGGAAGAATCACCGATCATAATGCACTTGCGATGAAGGAATTAGGATATCAGATGGAGCTGCAGCAATGTACAGTTCAAGAGATCTTTAAGAATACAGTTCTATACGAAAATCGCTCACTGAAGATTCTCAGCTGTCTGGAAAGACCGGAAGAAGCTACGGCTTATCGTAAGAATCAGACCTGCTTCCCAGTGGAATTAAAGATATCAATATATAACAAGGGAAGAAGCTTTGTAGGTTTATGCATTGCCAGAAACATTACCGAACACAAGGATAATCTACAGAAGATGGAACAGATGGTGGCGGATATTGCTTCTTTGGAACATAGTCGAAATGAAATTGCCGCCAATGTCACTCATGAGCTAAGAACTCCGGTAAATGGTATTCTGGGTGTAAGTAATAATCTGTTGGATACAGAGCTTCAACCAAATCAAATAGAGATGGTTCACCTGATAAAGCATTGCTGCAATAATATGGAGGCTATCATTAATGACCTTCTGGATTATGCGAAGCTTTCAAATCAAAAGATGATATTAGAGCAAAGGGAATTCTGCCTCAGGGAAGCGATCAATTCCGTTGTGAATTTCAACCGACCACTTATCAATGAAAAGGGTCTTAATTTCTTCCTCTATATTGCAGATGATATACCAAAGCAGATCATCGGAGATGAGTTGAGGTTATCTCAGATTCTGAACAATCTTCTATCAAATGCGGTCAAATTTACAAGTGTTGGTAATGTCTCGCTTGAGGTAGCAAAGTTATCCCAGTCGAGTCAGTCTGTTGAGTTGTTCTTTATGGTAATTGACACTGGGATCGGAATCAGTGCGGAAAATAAAGACAAGCTGTTTCAGAGCTTTACCCAAGTGGATGGTTCTATCACCAGAAGATTTGGAGGTACCGGACTGGGTCTTGCCATTAGCAAGAAACTGGTGGAAGCCATGGGGGGGACGATCGGTGTTGACAGTGAGAAAGGGAAAGGCAGTACTTTTTCATTTTCTGTACGCGTTGGATTGCCGATGCACGAACAGGAGTTGAATAATCGAAGTGATGATATTATCTTGAATGATATAAATTATTATAAGGATCTTTCCGTTGAGAATGTCACCTCAGATGTACTGAAAGGAATTAGTAATATCAAATACATTGATCGATTACTTAAGGAAGCAGGCAACTCAGTGGAAGTGCCTGAGACTCAATCCAAGGATGATATCTATATAAAAATCACCCCGGCTCTTGAGAAGTTGTCTATCTGTATTGAGATGGAAAGCTGGGACAAGGCCGAGGAATTGGCGTCATATATTCGAAATCAATTGACCCCGGAATTTGGAGATGTAACAAAAATTGTTTTTCGATTATTGTTGTCAGTTCGCAAAGAGAACTATGAGACTTCTATCGCAATTATGAATGAACTTAAGACCTTCCTAGGCCGATGAAGCCTTGAATGCTGACAGAATGGAGATTTCAATGGATAATGTAACATTTTCACCGCCCAATATTCTAATCGTGGATGATATTAATGCGAATCTGGCAGTATTATCCGAGTTGATTCGAAAAGCCGGCTATATAGCTCGTCCGGTGACAAGTGTACGGCAGGCAGTCAACGCGATTGAAGCACTACTTCCGAATCTAATACTCCTGGATATCTCTATGCCGGAGATTGACGGCTTTGTATTCTGTTCTATGCTGAAGAAAAATGCGAATACAAGAGATATTCCGGTCATTTTTATTACGGCGCTGGATTCCTCGGGGGACAAGATCAAAGGCTTTCAGCTTGGTGCAGTAGATTATATTGCAAAGCCCTTTGATGTGGAAGAGGTTACAATGCGAATCAATACACATCTGAAGATGTATAAAATGCAGCAGGAGCTGGAAGTATATAATAAGAAGCTATATAAAATCATTAATGACCAGATACGTAAAATATATGATGGGCAGAAGAATGTAGTGGAGGCTTTGGCCAAGCTGTATACGGTAGGAGATTCCGAGAAACGCACCCATGTGGAACGTGTTGGAGATAATTGCCGTATTCTTGCTTTGAGCCTGCAGCTGTCTCCCAAATTCAAAGAACAAATTACCAATAGTTTTATTGATGTGATCGAACAGGCAGCAATGCTTCATGATATCGGTATGATTAATATTGACAAGAAAGGCTTTACTAAATCATTTTCCCTTAGAAAAGTGGAAGAAGAAGCGGTATTTCAGACTCATACCACAATAGGCGCCGAGATACTGGAAGAGGTTTTATCCATGAACACCGGCAACGAATTTGTCAGGATGGCAATCAATATTGCAAGATATCATCATGAACGATGGGATGGAAAGGGTTTTCCTTATGGCAAAGTCGGAAAAGAGATACCAATCTGTGCTAGGATCGTAGCAATCGTAGATGATTATGATGCTTTGCTTTTGGGTTGGGGAATTGAAAAACCTAATACTCAGGAGGAATGTGTGGACATCATGAATCAGAACTCCGGTAGCTTATATGACCCGGATATCATTACAGTATTTAACAAAGTACAAAATCAGTTAAGAAAACAAGCTACATAAGCTAAGCATAATAGAAAAGTAGGTAGTATTATGAAGAAGAAGGATATGTATATTGATTATAAACGATCTTTTAAGAAGAGAGGAAGACGAAGAAGCAGACTGCCGTGGATCATTCTGACTCTGGTTCTTGTTGCAGGCTTAAGTGTGGCTGCTTTTTATTCCATCAAGTTGCGCTTAGACAGAAATGAATTAGTTGCGGATGCCAAGGAGCAGAATCCGGAGCAACAACCTTTACCATCCCCAACCGTTCAGGTTACAATAACTCCAACTCCGACGCCAACGATAGCTCCAACTCCGACTGCGATACCGATTCAGGAAGACGTAGTTGAAGCAATGGATACACGAGTTCCTGTGAAAGCGAAGGGTATCTATGTAACCTCCTCCATAGCAGGTTCAACCTCCGTCGATGCTTTGATATCTTTAGCGGAAGAGACTGAGGTCAATGCCATGGTCATTGACATTAAGGATGATCTCGGTAAGATTACCTATAAGATGGACAGTGCTATGGCTCAGGAAATCGGGGCAACAACCAATACCATCGATGACATTGCTTCCTTTATTAAGAAGCTAAAGGAGCACAATATCTATCTGATCGCACGAATTGTTGCCTTCAAAGACCCTTATCTCGCAGATAAGAAGAAGGAACTGGCGATTAAAAACAAGGATGGCTCCCTCTATCTGGACAACAATGGAGAAGGCTGGGTGAATCCTTATAACCATAAAGTATGGGATTACCTGATCGAAGTAGCTTCTCAGGCAGCTGCCGTAGGCTTTGATGAAATTCAATTCGACTATATCCGATTTTCAACCGGGAATGGAATGGCCAAAGCGGATTTCGGAAAGAATGCAAAGGAGAAGACCAAGCAGGAGGTAATCATCGAATTCACCAAATACGCTTATGAAAGTCTCAAACCTCTTGGAGTGTATGTGTCTGCCGATGTATATGGTACAATTATCAGCAGCAGTATTGATGCCGAGCTGGTAGGCCAGAATTACGTGGAAATGGCAAAATATCTGGATTATATCTGTCCGATGATCTATCCTTCTCATTTTGGTGAAGGTAATTACGGAATTCAATATCCGGATCTTGAGCCTTTGAATATTATTCGTAAAGCATTAACCGCCTCCTCCGAGAAGCTCGACCAGATTCCGAAGGACGAGCACCGGGCAATCGTACGCCCCTGGTTACAGGATTTCACGGCGACCTGGATAAAACATCATATGAAATATGGTGCCGATGAGCTTCGCGAACAGATTAGCGGAGTGTATGGTGCAGGGTATGAGGAATGGCTTTTGTGGAATGCCGGTTGTAAATATTCCGAGGACGGACTGCTGTCGGAGTAGGTACCTGTCTTAAGTACATGGTATAAATGACAGAAAAAGCGAATATACATCTAGTATAAATGACCGGGAGGTGTCCTATGGATAAGGCAATCCGTCAGAATACAAAGATGTTTGCAGTGCTGAAGGGACTTCTTTTTTCCTATATTATAACAGCATTTATTCTTCTGCTTCTTTCCTTTCTATTGTTGAAGCTCGACCTATCAAGTGCTGTAATTAGCGGAGGTGTTATCTTCGCCTATATTATCTCTACGTTCATCGGAGGATTTTTCGTGGGCAAGAAGGCAGAGCAAAAGAAGTTTATCTGGGGATTCGTTATGGGAGTGTTCTATTTCATCATTCTAATGGTTGTGTCGATCGCAATGAATCGCGCAGAACCCTTACCGCTTGGTAATCTTTTGACCGCATTTCTAATCTGCGGATTAAGTGGAATGGTAGGCGGAATGATAAGCTAGAATGAGTAACTGAATTAAGAAGCTGTCACACAGAAATTACTGTTTGTATAATGGTTCATACTGGTAAGTCGGGGAAAGGAATTTTTATCCTGCCCCGGCTTTTTTATGCACAACAAGATGAAACGATTTATCGTTTCATCTTGTTGTGCATAACAGTAACCTTTACGATAAGTCAAAATATGATGCAAGCCAGACCGTATTATAGTACAATGATATTATACAACAAATATCGGGAGGGAGCAGAATGAATAAGGGGAAGGATATCTCGATCCGTAGGAAATTATTTATTGGAATATTGGCATTTTCGGTATCCCTGGTTATCATCGTTACTACCATTATTGGTTTTATTACATATCAAACGATGCGAGAACAGCTGATCTTTAACCGTAGAATGAGCATCCGGTGGTTACAGGATCGATTGAATTCAGAGGTGGATAGTTATTCGGACCGTTTTTATGAATTCGAGGTAAATAAGAAGATTAAGAAGGGTATTACCTCCTGGTGTAATGATGATCAGGAGATGGATTACACAGTTAAGCTGGATCTGATTACTATGATGAATGAGACCATCAGTATGGATAAGAACCTGAATTCTATAGAAATCTTTAATTTCGCAAAGGATAGTGTTCTGGTAGCGAAGCGTTCCGGAGCTAGTGCCCTGGAGATTGGAAACCGACTGGATACCTGGAAGAAAAGAGATCAGGAATTACAAACCAATATTGTATTCTTCCGGAAGGAGAAGGAGATAGAGATTTCTCATGAGATCTATAATTTCAGTGACAAGAAACCTCTGGTACTAGTTACCATGAAGCTTCGTCCCTATGATATGGAAGAGATACTGGAGGATATTAAGACTACAAAGGATGAATCTATTCTGATCTTTAATGATCAGAATGAACTGATTGAAGCGGAATATGGCAGCGGAGCACAGTTTGAACAGGAGAAGCTGACCGATATCATCAACCAACTGAGTGGCATGGAGGTTCAGGAAGTGTTCCGAGATGGTAGCTTTTGGTTCTTTCGGGAGGTTAGCGGTGGAAAGCTGAAGATACTGATGACAGTACCGATCCGGTCAATCCTGGAAGCGCTGAATAGCACACTTCTTGCCGGAATTATTATCGGTGTGATCGCGGTTATCGTTTCCACGTTAGGCTCCATCTTATTCTCCAGAGTATTCAGTAAACCGATCATCGATCTGTCGGCAATGATGCGTATCATAACGATTGATGATTTCAGTGATGTCATTGTAAATGAGCGGAAGGATGAGATTGGTATCCTGCATGACAGCTTTGGGGTCATGATTGACCGTAATAAACGTTTGATAGCCCAGGAATACCAAAGCAAGATTGAAAAGAGGGAGGCCCAGATTAGGGCACTGCAGGCTCAGATTAACCCGCATTTTATGTACAATACGCTTCAGGTAATCGGTGGAATAGCATTAAAGCATGAAGTTCCGCAGGTCTATAAGATAACTACAGCGCTAGGTGATATCTTAAGATATTCCTTGAACTTCTCTGATGAGATGGTTAGTCTGAAGAAAGAGATTGAATATTTTAAGTCTTATTTGATGATTCAGGATGAACGGTTCGGTAATCGAATCAATCTTGAGATCAGTCTGGAGGAGTCATTGCTTCAATATCAGATTCCTAAGCTGATCCTTCAGCCCTTAATTGAAAATAGTCTGGAGCACGGATTGGCAAATAAATCAGGTGAGTGGCGGATTGT
>JAGFXQ010000125.1 GCA_017861355.1 Bacillota bacterium | reverse complement strand
TTCATCTTCTACTCACCTCAGACATCCAGCTTCAGTAATCTTCGAAGCTTGATACATTCCTCATAGAATCCCAACTGCTCCTTGGCATGCTCCAAACCATAATAAGGGTTGTCCCTCGTTGTCACCGTACCTTCTTCGGTCAGGATCAGAAGCTTCTGTCCCAAGATCATAGCCTCTTCGATGTCATGAGTAACGAATAGCAATGTTGCATTTCCGGAACACCGTTCTTCTAGGATCAAAGTTTGAAGTTCCTCCTTCGTCATCGCATCCAAGGCGGAAGTAGGTTCGTCCATTAGTAGCAGATCCGGTTCCCCGATCAGAGTTCTGGCAAGTGCCACCCTCTGTCGTTCTCCGCCACTCAGCTCCTGTGGATATTTATCCATATGACTGATCAGTCCCATCTGCCTTAGCAATTCATGAATCTTCGGATCCTTCTCCTGCCTGCTTCCTCTTAGCTTCAGGGGCATGGAGACCGCCTCGCTCACTGTCTGCCATGGGAACAGGCCAAGTTCCTGGAACAGGAATGCGGTCTCTTTGCGAGGCTTATTAAGTATTAGACCTTCAATCGTGATTGATCCACGTTCCGGCTTTCGAAAGCCTGCGATCAGATTCAGAAGTGTCGTCTTCCCTGAGCCGGATCTTCCAATCAGCGCATAGGATCCCCCCTTCTCCAGAGTCAGATGAATATCCTTCAGCACATCCTGCCCTCCATAAGAATAAGATACATGATCCAGTATAATAAAGTCCTTCTTCATGTCAAAGGCTCCTTCTAGCTAAAATTTTAACCTCTGTGAATAATCACGGATCACTTCAACGGAATGTTTGAATCTGACAAGCTCCTCCGGAGTCAGATGTACTTCGACCACATCCTGTACACCACTGCGATTCAGTATTACCGGAACTCCACAGAATACATCGGCTTCTCCGAATTCGCCCTCCAGTAGGGTGGATACCGGGATGATTTTATTCTCATCATTCATCACTGCCTTAATTATTCCAACCACTGCTGTTGCTATGCCATAGCAGGTCGTACCCTTGACCTCAAGAATATCAAAACCTACTCTTGTCACGCGCTTTACGATCTCATCCAGATCAACATTCTTATATTCCTCGTTATCCGCAATGATATCCGTAAATCGTTTGCCTCCGACTGTAACATGGGACCAGGGACACATTTGGCTGTCTCCGTGTTCACCCATCGTATATCCTTGAACACTTCTGGGATCCACACCAATCAGCTCACCGATGAAATGCTTCAATCTTGCAGAATCCATAGCCGTTCCGGTACCGATTACCTGATTTTTAGGTAATCCGGATAATTTATACACATAATAAGCGATAATATCTACCGGATTCGATACCACAATAAAGTGGCCACGAAATCCAGTGGCCATAATCGGTTCAACAATTGCTTTTGCAATATTCGCTGATAATTCTAAGGTATCCAGTCTCGTCTGACCAGGCTTTGGTGGTGCTCCGGCGGTGATCACCACGATATCCGCATCGGCGCAATCACTGTATTCACCCTCCGATACTTTAACATTCCGATTCAAATATTCCACACAATGGCACAGATCCATAACCTCACCACGTGCTTTATTTTTATTAATATCGATAATCATAACTTCATCGCAGATACCCTGTGTAATTAGACTAAATGCAGTGGAGGAACCCACTAATCCGGCTCCTACGATGACGACTTTACTTCGATTAATTGTCATATTCTATCTCCTTTCATATAAAAAGCTTGATCAAATAATTGCGAGGCTTAACAATGACCTTTTCCATCAATAGAACAGGAATTGGCAGACTGCTCTGTCATGGATTGCTGTACTTCAATATAATCCGTTATCTCAAAGGTCTTCGTTCCATCCCCCAGAATAAAGAACGGAATTCCAATTCTGCCTTCTGCTTTGACCGGTTGAAACATATCCTCATGGTCACGATATGCCAGAAATTCTTTCAGGGTTTTCGTATTTTCTGTAATGTTTCTATAGTCTAATTCAATGTTCTTCCTGTCGTTCAATAAGCCCTTCGCCTGTACACAGTCGGGACAGATTTCAGTACCGTACATGATTATTCTCATAATTTAGAACCTCTTTCTACTTTACTATGATTTTGATTAAAGTGTAAAAATGTACTTTTGACACTTTAACCAATTTTAGTATTATTAATTATCATAGTTATCATAACATCTTTTTTTCTTTATTACAATTTCCAGGTTCCATAACTTTCATGTATATCCTAGGAATTTTATCGCCATACTTAAGAAAAGCTTAATAGTTCGGCCCTTTACGCATTGCATCATAAGTGCTAGAATAAATCTCCGTAGTAATTGAGTTACCAGAAAAATTCTCCGATGTAATAGATAACACAAATTAGGAAGTAACACAAAGATAAAGTTACACAAAGATAAAGTAGCACAAATATAAAGTTAAGCACCGGAAAGGACATCAATTATGAAAATACGACGAATACTTACTTTAATCATAATTCTTTCTTCAATAAGTATGATAGGTGGTTGCAGTATATTGACGAAGAAAACTCCTACAGCGCAGGCTTTGCCGGGTTCTACTTCCGGATCACCGGTGTCCTCCGGAACTCCTTCCACCACCTTAGCTCCGACTTCAACCGTTACTCCCACTCCTACCCCGACCCCAACTCCTACTCCTTCGCCTACTCCGGTACCAACGAATGAAACAAAGGCAAAGGAGATGCTGTCACAGATGAACCTGTCAGAGAAGATAGGTCAGCTGTTCTTCGTCCGGCTCAGAAAGGCACAGGCAATAGAGGATATCAAGAATTACAAATTAGGTGGCTATATCCTATTTGGCGAAGATTTTAAGGATGAGACAAAATCAAGTATCCTGGAATTAACTACAGGCTATCAATCTGCTTCTACAATCCCGATGTTCATCGGTGTCGATGAAGAAGGCGGATCGGTGAACCGTATCAGTAAGTACCCTGCCTTTCGCACTACCCCATTCAAATCACCGATGGATCTATACAACGAAGGTGGCTTTGACCTGGTCCGTAGTGATACCTTGGAGAAAGCTACTCTGATACTTAGTCTCGGAATCAATGTAAATCTCGCACCGGTTTGTGATATCTCCACCAACTCAAAGGACTTTATCTATCAACGTTCTTTTGGTAAATCGGCAGAAGACACCTCCGCCTACGTGAAAAATGTCGTAGAGGTGATGAAGAGGAATAAGCTGGGAAGCACCCTCAAGCATTTTCCTGGATATGGTAACAATGTAGATACGCATACCGGAATTGCGATCGACAATCGCGATTTTAACACTTTTGAGACCAGTGATTTTCTTCCCTTTGAAGCAGGCATAGAAGCAGGAGCAGACAGTATCCTAGTATCTCATAATATCGTAACCTGTATCGATAAGGATCATCCGGCATCCCTGTCACCGAAGGTGCATGAAATATTAAGAAACTACCTGGGGTTTACCGGTGTAATTATGACTGATGACTTAAGTATGGATGCCATCAAAGAATATACCGGGGATAATGAGGCTGCTGTGCAAGCATTGATCGCAGGAAATGACTTGTTGATCGCTACGAATTTTGAACAACAGATTCCTGCAGTCATTGCTGCCGTGAAGGATGGAACTCTCAGTGAGAGTCGAATTGACGAATCCGTCCTGCGGGTTCTTTCCTGGAAGTATTCGCTGGGTATTCTCAAATAAACTAGAAGAAGATCAGGTTCCTATGATTTGAACAATAGAAAATAATCATTATGTCTTTGTACTGCCAAGAACAAAAGCCCTTGAAATCAACCGAAATTAGGTGATATCAAGGGCTTTGTATATTACTGCTGCTCTTCTTATTCTTCCTTTTCTTAAACGCGATCAGCGATATCTTTAGGGATGAAAAGGCTCCTACTGCTGCATTTCCATAGAAAAATCCCATAAAAATGCCTGCACCCAGGTCTCCTCTGTGTGCAAAGAAAATCGAAATGATAAGTCCGATCAGAGTAGCAACGGTCGGAATCATAGTGCGAGGTATTGGTAGAATCAATTTAATAATCTCAGTAACGATCAAAACTACCGGTACCGCAATCGTTGCATCCCAAAAATTTGTATGGATGGTTGGAAAGCTTTCCATGCTGACCTCCTAATATTTATTACAAATATTTTGAGTTAAAAGTCAGCTTATTATTCGTCTAAGCAAGCTTATCGATGAATCCTATCCTTTTCAATCGACGATAGAGAAAACCCGCAAAAAAGAAAAAGAATGTATTATAGAGGAAAGAAAAGACCAGTAGACTGATTAGCTGAAGTATAGCAGTTCCCGGCAGATCTCCTCCAAACACCGGAATACCTATCCCATAATTCACGGTAATTAAGGCTCCTGTCAGAAGAAATGTACTGATTAGCAGAATAATGCCCTTTCTCTGGAAATAATGGTAACAGCTTCCGAGTGATGCCCCTATGATACCATTGGTACAGAAGAACAACAATCCTTCATGAAAACTGAATAATATAATGAGAAACCCTGAGACAAAGTATGCTACTATTCCGGCTTTGGGATTCATTCTGGAGATTATATAGATTGGTATTGCACTCAACATTGTAACTAATACAAACATCTCAGAAAAGAAAAAAGGAACTAATTGAAGGATAGCCGCAAGAGCTGCAAAGATAGCTCCCAGTGTAAGATATCGAATACTCACTTTTATTCTCCCACTTAAGCTTCGGTCAATTGCCATGGAGCAGGATCACCGGCAACCGCCTATTTATTGATATCATATGAAGAAGATCCTCGCTTTGTGAATATGGATAAAGTTACTACCGTTCCTGTAACCACCCTTTATGTCAGGAATATATTATATATAACATCTTAATTCGTGAGGCTATTTCATTGTTAATCAAATCTCAATTGGCTCCGGAACCCCCGATACCGCGGGAAGAACCTGTACAAAAACAGGAAAGACACTTGGATCCCTCCGATATCAGCCTACCACCTGGCTTTCATATCGAAGTGTTTGCGAAAGGTTTAGATACACCGATTAACCTGATATTTACTGAGGATGGAGAAATGTTAGTTGCTGACGCAGGGGTAATAGACGGAAATGGCAAAGTGCTACGTTACAGAAATGGACGTTTTGAAGTAATTGCAGATCATTTTAATCCTCCGTTAACCGGAATTAATTACAGAGACGGAATTATTTATGTATCACACCGAGGCTTCATCACTGTCATTATGTCAGATGGATCGAAAGAAAATATAATCTCCGGTCTTCCAAGCTATGGAGATCATCATAATAACCGAGTTGTATTCGGACCGGATGGAAAGATGTATTTCGGACAAGGCACTGCGACCAATTCCGGAGTAGTCGGATCGGATAATTCCTGGACCGAAGATTATCCCTTCTTTCATGATTATCCGGGCAGTAACATCAATTTGTACGGTCAAAACTTTATCTCGGAAGATACTCGCACACCTTATCCGGAGGATATAGCATACACCGGTGCTTATTCCCCTTTCGGAGTTCCAAATGAACGCTTTGAAAGTGTTAAGGGAATCAAAACAGCAAGTGGAAGTATTCTGAGAGCTAATCCGGATGGATCAGAGCTCGAATTGGTTGCCTGGGGACTAAGGAATCCGTTCCGGATCTTGTTTGATTCAATAGGACGATTATTATGTGCAAATCATGGTGCTGATGTCAGAGGTAGCAGACCAATCAATAATTCACCGGACGAATTCCAGATCATCCGGCCCGGAATGTGGTATGGCTGGCCTGATTATACCGGTGGTTTGCCGATCTCACTTCCTATCTTCCAAGCAGAAGGGCATGCACAACCGCAGCCGCTTATCATCAACCCTCCGATGATACCTCCAAGGCCTTTTGGTATCTTCACCCCTCATTCTGCCGTTATGGGATTCGATTTTGATACGAAAGGTAGCTTCGGTCCCTCCGGAGATGCTTATATCGCCGAGTATGGAAGTGAAGCTCCTGAGACCACGGGCGGAAAACCACTTCCCATGGTTGGCCATCGTATCTCCAGAATCGATATGAATACCGGACAGGTCTATAATTTTGCTATTAATACCTCAGGATATGCTGCTTCTCATACCGGAGGCGGCGGTTTTGAACGACCGATCGATGTTGTCTTCGGACCGGATAATGCCATGTATGTTCTGGATTTTGCTGTTACACCCGAAGATGAACCCGATGAATTCAGCCCTGGGTCCGGCGTGATCTGGCGAATTAGTAGGGATTAGTCATGACGAAACATACAAAAAGTCCTTACTGAGCGCAGACACAGTAAGGACTTTTTATAAGTCAACTCATAATCATATTGTGTTTACTTCGTGAAGATCTCACTCAAGGATCTCCCGTCACAATGATTAAATTCTATTCCTAAGATTTCAGCCATCGTCGGAGCGATATCTACCATTCTGGCCTCATCGATTTCATACTGTTTCTTTACTGCGGTACCGGAGATCACCAGATTACAGCTGTAATTCGGCTTCTTCGGTGAGTAGCCATGGGTGGCGTACTTCTTTCCCATCACTTCTAGATCGGTAATCACCGCACCCTCCAGATTGTCATCAAAGCAATAGCCTTCTTTTGCTTCCAGCATATACGAAACACCTGTATATATATGATCCTCTTTGAGCTCCGCTGCAGTATAAATACCTTCGATGCCGTAGCTCTCCTCTTTCTTCGCCTCGTTCAAGATTGAAAGTGCTAATTTCTCTGCTTCGTTATCTCCTTCTCGGATATGCAGATAGGCTGCTCCACCTGCATTCTGCACATAAGCTCTCCATTTCAGCTCTCCGTTTTCCTCATAGATCAGACCATTATCTTTGAGCAATTGATTCAGTTTCACTTTATATCGAACATCCAGCTGTCCGTGGTCACCGATTACAAGGAAGATCGTCTCCTCGTATATCCCAGCTTCTTCTGTCGCCTTGATGATATCGCCCAGCCTCCGGTCCATTCGGGTCACTGTTTGTTCAACTTCACAACCTACCGTTCCATGCTCATGCTTAGTATCGTCCAGATCAATCAGATGGACCAGCATAAAATTGGGCTTTTTCCTTAGTATCGTGTCTACGGTGCACCTGGTCGTAAAATCATCAAGATAGGGTTGTTCAATTCCTCTTCTGATCTTACCGTACTTAAGCTCCATCCGGATACTGTAGCGAGGACTGCCATTCTTCAATATCTTCAACGCTTGATTTTCGTTACCAATAGCCCGGATCTCAGGGATATTATAATCGATGGAAGCCTTCCCTGTCACCGGCCATAGTATTCCCGCAGAGGTCAGCTTCGCTTCCTTCAATTTATCATAAATGGTTGGAACTTTTATATCACTTCGATACCAGAACCAGTGCTGTTCCTTCTCAGGGACAAAAGGTTGAAAAGGATTATTATGAAATACACCGTGTTTGTCGGGATAGACTCCGGTTACCATCGTGGAATGTACCACATAGGTAAGTGTCGGATAGACACTAGTCAAACGATTGGTGTAAGCTCCATTATTGATTAATTTCGAAAGATTCGGAAGTCTGCTTGCCAGCTCCCATTGATCTTGGGAAAAGGCATCATAGGATATGACAATCAAGTGCTTTGCTTTACTTTTCTTCGTGTCCATCATAATCCTCCTGTAATATTTAAGCCAGCTTTTCCTTCGGTAATGTGATAAATACTACAAATCCAATGATGAAGAGCGGAATAATTGCCAGAATACTCAGTTTTGCATTCCCTGTGATTGTGGTTGTCAGGGACATAACAGCAGGACCGATAATCGCTGCAAACTTACCGAATATATTATAGAAACCAAAGAACTCATTTGATTTCTCCTTCGGAACAATCTTCGCATAATACGATCTGCTGAGTGCCTGAATACCGCCTTGCGCAGAACCGATCATCGCGCCCAGTATAAAGATATGCCATACTGAGGAGATGAAAAATGCTGCAATACAGGAGATAATATAGGTAAAGATACCAACGATAATCATGGTTCTGGTTGTGAAACGTTTGGCCAGATTGCCGTAAATTATCGCACAGGGGAAAGCAATAATCTGTATAATCAATAAAATACCAAGCAAGGTGAAAGTATCCAATGAATCTGTTCCTAATACTGAGGTGGCATAAGGAACGACCATCTTAATTATGGTATCCACGCCGTCAATATAGAAAAAGTACGCAAGTAGAAACAGAAATACATTCTTATGCAGACGGATGTTCTTAAAGGTGTCTGCCAGTCTTCTAAAGCTGTTGTATATCGGTCTTGGTTCCGGTTCAATATAATGTCTCTGCTTGACATCCCGGATCATCGGCATCGTGAGAAGTCCCCACCAAAGTGCTGTGATGATGAAGCCGATCTGATAGCCGATTGCTTTATCCATTCCTACGAAGAAGATCAGTGCAAGACTGATACCGAAGGGGATAACACTAGATATGTATCCAAAGGCAAAGCCTGTGGTAGAGACCTTATCCATCCTGTCATCACTGGAGATATCCACCAGGAAAGAATCATAGAAAATATTCGAGCCTGCAAATCCGATGGCTGATAATACAAAGAATACAACTAGCAGCTGCCATTGTCCACTGGATGGCGATACAAAGGCGAGGGCGGCAGTCGCAAGTACACCTAAGACAGCAAAGAATATAAAAAAGCGCTTTTTCTTATCCTTATAATCCGCTATGGTACCCAAGATCGGACTGATAATTGCAATTAAAATACTTGCAATTGAATTAAAATACCCCAAATCCATACTGCTTTTTACATTCTCAAACATCCCGAATATAATTGGCAGTAAAGCAGTCGTAACTGCCATAGAATAAGCAGAATTACCACAATCATATAAC
>JAGFXQ010000018.1 GCA_017861355.1 Bacillota bacterium | reverse complement strand
AAGGCTTCCCGCTTCTGTGTAAAGCTCCACGGTTGCTCCGGTATAGACTCCGCTAACATCTACATAATCCTCTCCTGCTGTAGCAGTGGGTGTTCCCAGGTTGGAATTTATCCAATTGGAATTCTCACTTTCTATGCCTTCCACGGTCTGCGTTACATAATATCCACCCGAGTTTGGCTCCACATTGGTAAAGGTATAGGTTGTATCGGTAACATTAGCTGCTGTGTTTTGTAAGCTTCCTCCTACCCATGTATACAGTTTTAAAGTGGCTCCACTGGTAAATCCGCTTACAGTAATACTTTCTATTCCGGCTGAAGCCGATAAGGCAGAAGCAGCCCAAGCGGTCTTTGATACAAATGTCAGTGAACCTGATATCATAGTCAAAATAAGTATTGTTGCTAATATTTTTTTTCCCTGGTTTTTCATTATCTCCTCCTAATGTTTTATTCAATAATCTGAGATTATACTTTGGGGATCTTTTATTCTTTCCTTACCAACCTCCTTTTATTTTCAAGTTTCTCGGAGTTGTTCTCTTTATGCTATCAGCTGTTTTCTATTGAAGACACTCCTGGATTTGTTATTTTCTAACCATTCCACCGCTTACATAAATTTTATGGAATAATATTCCATGGTAGTATTATATCATATTTTGTCGAAATTAGCAAATAATAGTATTATATTACAACATTTTCATAATGTAATGGCTTTTCTGAACTGTATCTTCAGAATCCATATAATCGCAGAATTCATCTGTATTAATACTTATACATTTAGCCATTATGTCAATCCTAAAAGTTCATTTGCAATCAAAGCTGCAACCTGTCTCAGAATATCTTTGTCGCATCCATTTAATGCATCGTGGATATTAAAGTAGTTATACATTGACTTTGAAGGCAGAATAACACTGGAAGTCCTTTATTAGAGACCAAAAATGAGGAAGCTGCCAACTTCCCGTTGACAGCTTCCTTAACGTGTACAATTATTCAATTAAATCAAGAAACCAAAGTTAACTACTTAGTTATTCTCCTCATCTACTTGAAAATTAGCTGTATATTTGTGTGTCTCTTTACCGAATGATCATTTTTCTCTATGAATTTCCAAGTTTCCCTGTATGTACCAGGTACGGCATAAGTTTCGTCCGAAATGAACACAATAAACTCTTCCGCTTTACCCTCATAGCGACCTGCAAACTCATCGGCCATCTCTTCCTTTTCATCATTGGAATGATTTTTTAGCTCATTGAACAGCAAATGGTCCAGATTGCATGAATTAATCATTCTTGATACTGTACAGCCTTTTATATCTCTTCATTTCCTTATTTCTTGCATGTTCTTTATTTTTAGTTCTTCTCATTACCAATATCTTAGCCAATAGTTTTTCGGGCTGAACAAGAATCCTGATTCATTCATCGCCAAGCTGTGATAGCAGCCTGCAAAAATATCCACGATTTTACTATCCGGGTTCAATGCTTTTATCTGTTCTGAGTCTTTTCCCTTCCAAAGTACCTTACCATTATTCGTCAACCCTAAAAGATGATCATTACTTGAGGCGATCTTTACTATACAAGACCAGTTCTCCATATCATAGTCATTACCATACAGTACCTTTACGTCCCCACCAGTGGTCAACCCGTAGACGGTCTCACCAAGTACCCCAAGTTTTATGATTTTATCGCAATCATTAGCCAAGATCTTAGTTAATCCCCCTTCGGATCGGAATAGAGTTCCTGCTCCGTCAACACCATAAACCGTACGGGCGCATAACGTGATCGCTTTCACGTCTTTTCTGTCGCATTGAAGGGGATCAACGCCACCATTGTATGAATAAATCAATGTCCCATCCCCAAGAATTCCTGCTGTGCTTTCATATCCCGCACTTATACTGATCGCATTATGCCAAGCCTCTACCCCTTTAAAGCAGTAGGAGCTGCCACTCTCCACCTGAACCCTGCCATCATCCGTCAAACCCACAAGATGGCTGCGGCTTGAGCTTAAACTTTTCACATTTCTCCACCCTAAATCCTCACCGATTTCAAAGGTATAGCAGTAATTCTGAACCGAAGGGCTCAGGTAAATCTTCCTTACGGATCCGTCTTGAAATAATCCAACACAGTGAACCCACCAAGGTTCTATACTTAATAATTTTAATTGTTCCATTGCCACTCCAATCGTGCTGCCGTTTATCAATGCTTATAACGACTAAGATTAACTGTGCTTCTGCAAATATACTAACCAATATTCCTTGTGATCAGAAGACCAGAAGTCACTATCCTTATGGCTTTCTCCGCTACCAAACGAATATTTAACCTTCAATGGACATGATTCTTCTGATATATGCAGTATGTATTCTCTGCTTCTTACACCCTGTTCAGGATACGTATTATAATATTCACCTGTTACCCCGCAGATAGCAGAATACTCAATACCCGTTGAATTAAAGATTTCATTTGCTGAGACGGTACGGTTATCATTTGTTATAAATAAACTTGGTTTTGTATAGTTATAGTAGTTCGAAGATCCAGTATCCTTCGAAAACTCCTGACAATGCGTACAATATTCACCTTGAATATATACAATTTGAGCCTTGGGATAACGAATCCGTTGTAGAAGCTTCCTGATCATGGTCATCTTAAGATTACTCTACTCCTCTCAACTTCTGTTCTTGTGAATACAAAACACAAACCTCCATTATATAGAACTCTTATGTATTTCTTAAAACTTGATTACTTACCTTTCTCTCTGCTTCAATTCTGAACTGCTTTATCTCATCAGAGGTCATATCACGAAATGGGATTACTACGTTGCCCAGGGTATCGATATATGCATATATTGTTGTTTCATTGCAGTCCTCACCACCAAAGCCATCTTCATCTTCAAAATATCTGCCATCGGGATATAACGTCCACCAGACTAAAGCTACTCCATTCATAAACAGCTCGATATTAAAACCATATCTTACTACGAAGCGATATGCATTTTCCGGATTCTCCAGCTTATCTACTCTCTCAAAGTTAATATCGCCGGGCTTTATGTTGATAAGAATGTTATGCTGATTCATTATCATAACTTCTTTCTGCAAAGGGGTATTTTCCAAGATAATTTCACCGTCTGTTGTTTCGTGAATTATGATTCCTTCACCTTTCTTCATCGATTCCCGATAACGTGGATTTTTGCGGGTAAAAAGCTTTTCGATTATAATTTTATATAAATCGTACAGATCCATCACTCCCTTATGCAATCGTTCTGATATTTTCTGACATATTATGTATTGCTCTATTCTTAAATTGATTCAAAAAAATGCTTAACAATAGGATATCAATCACCAATTCGCTCCCATATCCAATAAAAGGTAAATGTCCACCCTGAAAGAACGGAAGTAAATTAAAGAACACCAGAATACAAAACAATAGTTTCATCAAGAAATACACAGCAATTGTTATGTCTATCCTTCCGGTGAGCCTGCCTGATTTTCCTGATACCATATGAAACATATGAAATAGCATAAAGATCAATATTCCCAGACTAAGAATAAATACGCCCCACCCAAATAATATCAAGATCGTCGGAAGGATTTCCCCACTGTAAGTATTATGATAGGGTGATTTCCCCAGGATAGAAGCCGATTTTATGATCTCAAAATCCTGGACCTTCATATATCCCTTTCCCAGCTTATCCTGATATGGATTTAACCAGGTAGATATATTTTGCATATTCTGATTCATTATTCCTATGTAGTATCCTCCGATTAAGAAACAATAGATCATACTATTAATCAATTTCATCCAGAGCTTGCTGTTGCTAAACCGGATGAGCACGAACAGAAATAATAGAGCAGCAATAACAGTGTTCTCAGAATCTCCATCTATCGCAACCAGCATCACAAATATAATTCCAATTCCGTTCAAGAAAAACAATGCATACTTGCTCATTATTGAAAGCTTCTGTTGTATTACAAGAAATGCCATTAGCAGTAAAATTAACGTAATTGTGGAGACTTCCAGATTAATGTGCAAAAAGCGGATATATCTCCGGCCAGAAATCATGGAAACAAAGGGCATCTGTGTTGTCAGCAACTGAATCAGTATAGTCAGCATAATAAGAATATAAGCCAGGATCATCTTCCTATTTATTCTAAGGTGACTTAACAAAACAAATGCAATACCGGCTCCGACTCCACCTGCAAAGAAATAATATATAAATTTCTGTAAATAGTAGGATTTTTCAGTATAATCATGCAGATCAACTACTTTATAATACTGGCTGTAAACTACTGCACCAATCAGAAGTAAAACAAAAGCTGAAATCGTAACGATAATAGCATGCTTTCTTTGACTCAATATAACTCCTCCTAATTATTCTTTGGCAGATACCTGCATTTCATCCAGCTGAAAAGAAATCCCTTTATTTCTGGCAAATTCAACTAAGCCTTTTGTAATCTCATCATGATATTTTTCTATAATTGCTACAGCAATTTCATCTTTTTTATTTTGAGGCAATGCTGCCAATGCTGCTTTTGCCATTACTCCTGCGATTGCATTGTTCTTACCAAGCATTTTTGCAAAAAAACCAGCATTTTCGCCTTCCGATACATGCTGTATGATAACCGGAAGCAAAGAATCCATTGCTGCTCCATAATCAATTTCGCTTATCTTTATCTTTAACTCAACCATATTTTTCCTCCTCCTAATTGTTTACTGCTCAATGTCCACACTGTGTTAATCTTACCGTTTGTCCTCAGTAGGAGTAAACACCTCCTTGAAGCATTGTGTTATCCTTTGAATATTTTCTCCACTCATAATTATATTGATTAATTCATTTTTCATATGAACACGATCAATTACTGCAAAATTCATTGATGCACATATTCTTTCTCTAAAAAACTTTGGGATAGTGTAATAAATCATTCTTGGTAAGATATAATTCACATTTAGAGGGTCTGTCATCCATTGATTTGCTAGCTGCATTGTATTTAATATTTGAGGCATAATAACCATTCTTAACATAGGTAAACCCACAATAATTTGAAGTGTTTTCTTTGCAATATTATTCGTGATTAATTCTGATGCATTGAATGCACACTCCGATACAGTTGGAGTTATCATAAAGCCAATTTGCTTTGCCAGGTTGTGCGTAACATCACTAAAATCTCTGGTTGTTTCCGCCTCACCTAAATGCTGCTCCAGATTAAGGCTTCTATTCGTAACCCAATATTGAATTTCATATAAATAACGATTATTCTCCATTAATGTATCAATGTACTTGTTTCCAGAACATGCGCTCTTAATCGAATCTGTAACTCCTAATACCGTCTGGAAATCCCCCTCCTTCCACTGCTCGATTTTCGTAGCTATTATATTTTCAATAATATCTGCTATTGGATATCCTATACCATGCTTTCCATCCGAACTGACAATTAATTCTGGCAGACGTACCTTTAAACTATCCAAATGAGCATCTTGTATCAAGTCAATTTCAAATGGAAAGGTAATCATCTTACTGTCCTCCAAATTACCACCATTCCTTTCAAATCTGTTATTGTCAACTATTACATGATAATATTACGAAAGCGTTTTGGTCATCCACGCATAAAATTCCTTGGATAGTAATTGATAGTAAGAAAGTGCCTCTGAGCTAATTAGCTGATCCTGTAGTTCTTTATAGCGAGACAGTATTTTCTTTTGAACATCCTCTAACGACGGTAAAAAAACGAATTCTCTTATCTGTGCGTACAGCGATGTAAACTCACGTTTCGCTGCCATAAGTTCTTTATTATTCCCCTTCATCGGTGCACCATAATCTATCTTTTGAGTAAGTGAAGTATTGAGTTCTTCGGCAAAATCCTGAACCTTACAATTACAATATTGAAGTAATTTGCCGGTTTCGGAGTCAATACTAAACCATGCATAAGGACGACATTTTATCGTTGTCGGTTGGTTTGAAAACAAAAAGAACCGTTCAACGATACAATCATTGATTTTGCCTGGAACCGGATAAGAAACTGCTTCCAATTCCATATGTGCAGCAACGATTGCATTATTTTGGATTAAAACCATCATTATCTCTTCCATTTTTTTCATATCTAACCCTCCATAATCGGTTCATTCGTGATGTTCGCACCAGAACCTAAGACATCAGTATATACTTCGTCGAATTCATCAACTGTAAGGTATCTGCAAGAATCCTCCGGCATTCCACGACCACTATCAGCAATATATACTCCTGTTATTTCTCCGGTTGAAGCATCCCGTGCGATTCCTGTTACCGCAATGCAGTGATTCGAACGTGCCATCCCGAAAAAAGTCGGGCTACCATCATCACAATCCCATAAAGCACCTGCATTGACACTTATCACAACACCCTTTCCGCTGTCAATTGCATCAGCAATCGTCTCCAAAGAACCACCATTATCAGAAGGATAAATATCACTGGAAATGCCTAATTTAGCAAGTACATCTTTCCGCATATCTAGTGTTGTTCCACCATTGTCACTCGGATCACCTGACGGATTATAGTCACATAACCCATTCGTGATCGCGCATCGTGTTACATCATCTTCTGTTATATTGGAATCCGCTCGTCTTAACATATTACAAATACTTACCAACCCACAATTACCAGCTGCATTATAGGGATTATCTCCTTGATTGAAATCCATTTTTACTGCACTGCCATGTGGTTCTCCGGTTACCCATGCCTCATCACAGCCAGGCACATCATTGCGAATCTCTGGCTCCAGGGCCATTCCGTCTACGCCTTGATTCATACGATCTAAGTCTTCCGTATTCTCGATATTGCTCATCACATCTTCTGATTTTTCTAATAATCCAGGGGCATTCAGTTTGTCATTCATCATAGTACTTCCCATCCCTGAGCTATCTCCAAGCTCTATCATATAGTACACATCCTTTCTTATCTTCCTATTTAAAATCCCCTTATCTATTGTGATAGTACTGTACCATATTCAGGTGAATTCATACCCTATAGTTCACAATTAGCATTCTTTGTTCCATATTCTGCTTTTTTAGTCCAGGCAAGCCATGGATAATAAAAGCTTCGTACGATTGAATTGCCTCCTTGATGCTGAAGCAACAAACTCAGAAGTTCCGTTTGAACTTCTTTCTCACAAATGACGGAATGTGATAGCAATGTACGGACAATCTTATCCCAATCGGCATAGTTTTTCGCTTCCAAGAAAGAATATGCACTTTGCCAAACCGTCTCTCCTCCAATTAATTCCCAGGAGATCTGACTGTAAGGCTTAAGTTCACCTTTTTTTCGAATAACTCCGGTCTGCCTGTATTTTTTTAGCACATCGGCAATTAATATATCGGTATCATTTGAGGTTGACAATTCTTCATACCATTCATCAATTTCATTTGCAGAGACGTCTGTCAGATTATTCATCGTCGTTTTACCGCAAAGGAGGGCCAATGCTAAACCACGAATCCTTTCGATCGATATTTGTTCTTCTCCGGGGAAAAACCTCCTTGCTATATTTTTCCACTCATTGTCCTGCTTTGCTCTTTGCCACGCATGTGCTGCTACGACAAAGCGAATACTTTCCTCATCCAGATTTCGGTCCAGCTCGTTCGTTTCGATTGTTTCATTGTACCATTCATTTATCGCTGCATCATCCGAATGTATTGGTAATTCTAACGTTAATGGTATAATATCTGTTATAAGCTGTGAACATTTGCTCCACGACATACGAGGAAGCGCTATTGTATTAAGTAGCTTTTTACGGCAGTCTCCAGACATTGCACTATGTAAAACCAAATCAATCAATTCTGTATGACTAATACTTGTTTGATTTGCATCGGTCGCCAAGTGTAACAAAGCTTGTATCAGTTTCCCACGTCGCAGTTCTTCATCATCCGGCAATTCCGGCATGCAATATAACTCCTCATTATGCGTAGCACGATCCACCAGGCAAAGAACCGCCTCAAGCCAATCTTTCTGATATATTACGCAAACTCCGGTTTTTAATCTAGATATTTCAAAGGTCTGCTTTCCAGTTAAACCAATTGTATCTCCCACAAGCTCTCGGTCTCCTCCTTCTGGAAGACGAAGGATGATTTTTGTGTTTGTATTTCGTAAAACAGAAGGATCTAAAAGGCCTGGGGATTGATCCGCTATAATAAAGCCATCTCCATAGCTTCTCATCTCCGCAATCGCATTGGAAATCATCTCTACTGCCTTCCCCATTAGATTTGCCCCGCCCTCTGTTTGAGCGGCGGAGGTTCGGCGTAACAGATGATGAGCTTCCTCTAATATGGTGACATGACGAAGAGGGTGATTTAATGCACCTTCACTCATTCGATATTCTCTGAGGCGAATCAATAATATTCCCATTATCATAGCACTAACCTCAGGTGAACCTGCACGGCTCAGATCGATAAGAACATTCTCTTCAAAAAGTGAGATGTCACCAAGATCAGCACCAGAAAAAATATCCGCATAAATTCCGTTACAGAGAGACTCTAACCGAGTGGATAGTGCACCAACATAGTTACCCTTCACTTCCTCAGAAAACGCGGTTGCCTCCATTTTCTGTTTTAAAGCAACAAGTACATCCTTTACTGTAGGAAATATTCGTTGACCTGCACAACGAGAGGTATTTAAATTCCACCCACATGCTTTGTATGCATTTTCAATTGCCGTATTCAACACCGATGGCATAGCAGCATACATCGGCCAGCTAGCATTGAATACGTCCATCAGACGTGCGATATGTTCTTTTACATCAACATCACTATTAAACCAGAATGGATTCAAGTGTAGCAATGGGGTTTTTGTTCGATTTGTTCCATAAACCTTTACGTTTTTATCACGTCCAAAAACATTTTTATACTCACCCTTTGCCGGTTCTATGACCATAAATGGAATCGAGGTTTGCTGTAATTCTTCCAGCAGACGAAAAATCACATTTGATTTTCCCGAACCATTTGTCCCTGCAATAAAGGTATGTGCAGCCAAGCTTTGCATATCTAGTAGTACGGGTTGATTTTGATCCGCCTTTCCCATATGCGTAATCACACCAACTCTTGCTAGATTACATGCTTTCATTGGTGCTTTTCTAACTACTTCTCGCCCAAAAGAAGCATATTCCATCACGCTAACTCCAATTACTGCTTCCTGGGGAAGTGCCATTTGACGGGAAAGCTCCTTGCTGCTAATCAGCATAGCAGGCGAAATTTCTACATAATCTCTCATTACAGTAGGGTGCATCAGATGCAAAAGCGATTGACGAACTTGCTCGACACCATTGGTTGTAGTCCAGGTATTAATTGTTACGGGCTGGCTCATCTCACCTTCACCCTGTATCAAAGCCTGATACTGACTGGCAACGAGTAGATTTACGCTCGCACTTCCAGAGATTACATAAGCACAGCAATTAAACATACCATAATTTTCGCAACGATTTAACCATCCCAGATAGGTATCCAAACGCGAAAGCAACCCTTGAATATGTCGGTCTTTTGTAACGGTCTGTATGGAGATGCTTTCTGAGGTTCCCTGTGAGAAACCATTACCCTCTTGTGTCGTCCTCCCTTTCTGGATCGTATCCGTGACAGCATCGGTCTCTCCACTTGTCTCACTACCGGTCTCACCTTCATTTATTCCACTTTGCTTTGTATTCCCACCCATAATTGTAGAAACGGCATTCATAGCAAAATATCCAGCTGTGGGACTCATTGTCGTACCAGCTACTGCCAACGCAGTAATCCCAGCTACAACTTTACGTGCAGTCCCGCCTGCTTGTTCCGTTTCTCCATTATTCTGACCTCTGCTCCAACCATTCGATGTGGAGTAGCTTTGTGTATGAGAAATACCTTTACTTAAGCTTTCACTTAAAGTTTCAGAGTAGTTCGTTGAAAGCGTTGCGTTAGATCCGGTCTGGCAGGTGATGGATACTGATTCCATCTCGGACAGTTGAGTCCCTAATTCTTCATATCCCTGCCGAATCAACTGCATTTGCTCACTTTCAACAGGATCTGCAAATAATAAAAGAGAAAAGTTGCGCTTTCCAACGGCACTCAACAGCTTTTCTAATCCAGCAGCTCGTTCGCCGCTACGAGGTTGAGTTGCTGCACATGAGACAGCAGTAATACATTGTGTATCAAAACCATCATCAAGACATTCCTGTAATTTGCTTTCTATCTGCTCTCTGGAATAGATTTCCTGTAATTCGGTTCCGGGAAGATTTCCTTCAATCCCCGTCCTCAAAATGTCCCTAATCGTATTCAAATAGTATAAGTTCTGATACTTTTTCTTATTGACTGCACCAAGATATAATTCACTTCGACCTTCCCGACACTGTAACAGCATAATGCAGGTCGCTCCACAGGAGTTTAAGGCATTCAATACCGTTGTTAAGTCCTTCTGCGTACCTTCTTCTTTATTACAAACCAGCTCAGTTACCCGAAACAAACAGGTCACATCTCCGGGTCGTATCCCTAAAATTTCAGGACGTATCTCACATAGAGGCAGCAAATCCAGCTTCTCATAATGTGTTTGTTGTATTACTTGATCGGCCAAAAAAAGCAGTTCCTGCGGATGTTGTTGAATTTCTTCTTTAAATTCACTCATAAGGCTCTCTCCTCTTTTATGCTTCCTGTGCAAGCGACTTATTTAATTGATCTTTTATCTTTTCCCACGAAACTTGCCACTTGCGAATTTGAGAGGATTTTTTCTGACAGTCATCAAATTCATCTTCCTCTGCTTGTGATTGCTCGCCTCTCATCTTTTTATTGCTAAGTTCCATTCTTCGATTATCATTTATCGCTTTTTGTTGTCCAAGATAAATCAATGCTTGATCACTAATAATATTACATATTTCTAGCTGCTTTTTGATTCGATTTGCTTTCCCGTACTTTGCCCACAACTCTTCTCTCCACGATGAACAGCCTTCTGTATGAAAACGAAACTTAAGTCTGGGAAATTGCGTTGCATAACGTACAAAGGAGTCCATTAATACGGCATCCTGAAAGCAACAACAGATAGCGTCCATTGGCCTACGCATCGAACGGGTCAAGCGTTCCATCTGTTCAAGTCGTTCATATGTATCTAAAACATCGCTTAAAACTACGCAGCATATTCGATCATCCTTTTCAGCCTTATGCAGATCCTGTTCCGAGTGGATAACCACCAACCATTCTTTTTCTTCCGGATCCTTCTTTAACAAGGCCTCACTTTTGTCTATTTCTGTATTACTCCCAAGTTCCTTCTTCATTTCATATATTGATTTTTTTACAAACTCAACTTTGTTAAAACTCTCTTCAAGCGTATCCCACAAACAAAATGTTAACTTAAGCATGTCCATTTTTTCAACTACGGAACATAGGTCAATATAGTCAACATCCCTTCCGTGAAACTCCAGATTAATTTCTTCACCCCTTGCAATGTCATTCATTTGTTGGATCAATCCCGGCCAGGTACCGGCCGCATTTAACCAGGTTTGCAAGGTATATTGACGCACCGGATAAAGGAAGGTATAGATGTCACTTTCCTCCTGCCACTGTCCATTTACGCAAACTCTTGTTTCTGTACGAACCGGATCGTACCAAAGTTCAACTTTCATTGTCCATTCCCCCTGTTTATATGAAATAAGCGCACATCCAGCATGTATGCTAATGTGCGCCACCAGTCAGTTCATCTGATTACTGAGGTTTAAATACTTTCTATTACATACTTAATATCCTCAGCACGTTTCTCAATCTGACCGCTTAAGTTTCTCGCCACAGACTCTACAATAGCTTTTTTTGACTTCTCTTCAAGAATCGACTTCTTGATTTTAGACTTCATATCCGCCTTAGTAATCTCAGCTGCAATTTTTTCGTCTGTCAGACGATCACGGATCCACTGTGGGAGATTTATTGTTTGCATCTTCTTTAACAATTCTTCCTTGGCACTTCCTAATCCTTTCGCTGCACTTCTTACTACTGCAATACCTGCAACAGCCAGCAAAACTAACCAACCAGGACCTGGTATTGATAATAAAATTGTTAACAAAAAGCCCGCGATCCCAACTGAAATCCAGGAAATCAATCCTATTACAATACCTAGTACGGTAGGCAGGACAATTGCAGTAATGATACCGGCAATGACTGATACAATCGCGATGATGGTATCTGCAAAATCCAGAACATCAATATTCACACCCACACCTTCGATTTTCGGAATATCCATTACATTAAGATCCTCAAGGGTGAGATTTCTAACCCCGTAGCGGCGGCAGATTTCCTGTAACCTAACAGCGATATCCAGCCCTACTACTTCCACGGTCCATTTTAGAATTGCATCATTATACGCTTTGTTGTTCATCAAGTCCTTTTGTAATTGTTTTTCATTGCAATCATACTCAATTCTATCTGTCATTTCCGCAAGAGTTTTAATTTGAGAACTACGCCACAGGCGCATGTCCTTCTTGACAATATCGGTAACAACATTATTAATGACTATACTTAAGTCATCTGCCAGCTTAGGGATATCCTGTTCAATGATTTGGGGTAACTCTTTGTCAATTAAAGCATTCAAATCCTTCTGAAACTCCAGAGACTTTTCATTCGATGGCCCAACCAGCGATAGACCCATTGAAATAGACCGTGAGGGATCCATGTCGGCTAATACACCACCTTGCGGCAGATCATTAAAAACATCTTTCACAATCTGAGGTACAAAGGTCATTTTAGATGCACTACCAGTCAGTATGATACGTCCTATCTTAATCCCTTGCTTGGATATTTCACTTTTTTGTTCACATAGGAAATCATGAAATAGTTCCTTCCAGTTTTTATTGTCCATCGCTTTTGCCTGATCATTTGGCAATGAAATATTCTTCGTTAGGATTTGTGAAACAGGAAACCGATTAATCGCCTGTTCTACATCAGCTTTATTAATACGTAGCGGCGGTAAATCCAGAAAATATATTGTTGAGACCCCAGCACCGGTGCTGTACATTTGTTCCTTGGCTAAACGGCAAATTAGTGTCAGTGCTTTCACTTGTGATGGGTTCTTGCTGATAATGCTCTCATACTTTTGATATTCTCCCGGTTTATTGCGCAGCGATTCCAAATACATCTCACGAATAATATAGTCGATACATCGCACACCAAGATAATTGCTACCACTATTGTATTGATAATTATGTGAATTTGAGGTCATTGCTGTCAAATCAATGGTCGAAGAACCAACATCAATGAGCAATGCACTTGTTCCTTTTGGTAAAACATTATCACTTGCTTTATCCTTGATCGTTAAAAAGGCGGCACGAGACTCCGCTGCCATAATTAAATTGGTCTGTTTATTGGCATAACTCCCTTTTCCCAGGATACTGCTTTTTAGAATTACTTTATAAATAGCTACGTCCAAATCGTTCCACTTTGTTGGATGACCTACGCAGAAAACGATCTCACTACTGTCTCTGGCCTCACTAGATACACGTTCTAAATACTTCTTGTTTTCAAAAACAGCATTGGTAAATGTCACTACCGATTTTCGGAAGGCTTCCATCTCTGGTGTATAGCATTCCGGGCATTCCTTTTGGCTTGGCCATACTTTTGCATCCTCAAAAAGTATCATTAATTCTTCAGAACGTTTTTGTGATAAATTCGGGAGCAAATCACTGGGACGACGCTTAAAATTAATTTGTACATCGTTTACCAAATCAGGCATACTTTTAATACTTTCTGCAAATACCAGATTCCCGCACTCGTCATATCCGTATGTCGTAGGAAGAGCACGCCCCGGATCATTTAAATCCGGCATAGTCATAGCAGTAAAAAATGTTTTTACAGCATCCTTAGCTGCAGTAGCATCCATTGTTACGTAATCGGTGATAGATTCTCCATCTCCAAGATCATACCCAATAAAAGTCTTTTTTCCTTCCATAGTTATCTCCTGTTTCATCGCATGAATTTATTTTTATATCTTTATTCTTCAACAAAAAGAAGTCCCTTTGCAACAACTTCCCCTTTATATAACAAACATGGCTTTGTTTTGTGTTGCGCTACATCGTCTGTTTTTAATGCCGTAAACATCACAGCTGCTGAAAGAGGTGCACCATCAGCACTCCAGAACACATCGATCTCCAAATCAGTAAGCAATTCGTATAAATCCTGCTCCGGCTTTACGTCACTCTTCGGTGGACCATACAAACTTAACATGCACTGGATTCTGACTGCCACTGCCTTGAATTGTGCATTACTATCGGCCCGTAACTGCGCAATCTCACGTTCTTTCTCATCAAGTTTTGTTACCAATTCATTTATTTTTTCCGTTTTACGTAACCTGTCATTGTTAGCTTCGTTTTCAAAAGAAGCCAGATTACTTGTCATCGATGAGATAGCTCCCTTTAGTACTTTTTCATCTATCTTCAATAACGAATTCAACTTATTCTCACTGTTCCCACGCTTGGGTTCAATGATATCTAATGCGTCTTCCTTTCGAATCACCTGTAAACCGATCAATCCCATAATCGCATTAAGCGGATGCTTTGTATTAGAGTACAGGATTTCTCTAATACTGTTTTGTAAATATTTACGATCAATATCTACCGATGACATAATATCCGGAATATGGTTCAATACTTCTGCCGCATTGATTACCTGCCCGGAACGCTTTTCTTCCCTCAGAATTTCTAATACTATCTGATTCATTTCTTGTTTATTCATTCTTTACCTGCTTCCTCTCTATATAATTTTATTATCCTTATGATTATTTACTTTTTCATTCACATAACTTAATATTCGTTTATTTAAAGGTTACTGTTGGTCGGTCGGTTCACTTTCGGAAACCAGCAATTCTAATGGAGCCAATCCGCTCCCGTTCTCGTGCACTTCCCATATCTCATCAATCGATAGTTCTTGTTGCTCGTGGTATATATGGGAATGCCTAATCCCCATATCATCCCAAAAGATCTCTTTTATATAACCAAACTCCAAACGTTCCACATAACATTCCTTTGTTTCATCAATACGAAACTGATTGAATCCCTTATCATCATGGCTTTTATTACCATCTAAAAAACCATCGAATAACATTCGCTAAACACGCACCTCCTATCAGTATAATAACAGCGGGAATTTTTTCTGCTTATTTATTTCATTTTTAACAGCCAAACATGCCGTTTTGGAAAAGCTGCATTACGAAAGTTTGGTACGCACGACTAAACGGGATTCGAATATCTCCATATAATAACAACTCATGAGAGTTCTTATCAATGCCACAAACATGTTTCGAATTAACAATGTAGCTCTGATGCACACGAACAAAGCTTTGTGGAAGCTTATCCGATAAATCGTCTAATTTACCCACTTTACTACACTTCCTGCCATCCTCTGTTATCAATGTAATATATTTTAAATCACTTTGACAATACAAGATCGAATTGATTGAAATTGCATACAGTCCTTTTTTTGTTGCAAATTGTAAAACCTTAAAATCTTCCTTTAACTGCTTAACAATGATGCTACAGAGTCTATGTAATTCAAGCTTTTCATCCGCTGAACGAAGATGTCCACCTGGTCTTAACGCAAGGAAGGTGCAGATTACTCCTTCTGGTGTTCCTAGTGGTACGCTCAGACAATCAGTATTGTACTTGTATATTTTCCCCAAATTAGCTTTATTCCGATTAAGAAATGCATAGTCCATAATTGCAATATCGATATTCTTAATCTTATTTTCTAATGCACTAAAGTTATTACCAATTTCTATCATATCGATTTCACAATCGATCTGTAATGCAAATTCTATCAGTTGCTGTTTAATTTTATCTGCTACCTGCTGTTCCATAGTTGCTATGGCAATACGCAATAATATCAATGCTTCTCTACTCAATTTCGCCCACTCCATAATCACAAATATCAATTTTATAATGTCAATTGTACGAATAAAACAAACTTATAGGAGGATATCACTCGTTATTTCCAGCATTACGAGGAATTACAACGCCATCCCAACATTACCATATTTTGTGATTTTTTTCAATTAGAATTTTCTTACGATACCTCAAATTTTACCACAGTATCGTATATTTATAATACTAATTCTAACAACTCTTTAAAATACAAAGAATTAAGTTTCTTCTTTTGCTTCATGTAAAATCAATGCAACAAATTACCTGATTTAGGCGTTTACAAAATGCCACAACCCAGCCTTTCTGATTTGCGGTAGCAATACCTTACCTATAGTTATACTCCTCCAAATTAAAATTCATCGCGAAAGCTTTCAAGATATTCGTCCATCATCTGTGTATTTACAAGCATTATCTTCATGTTTTGAAATCAGCACCACCTGTAAAATGGAGGGGGTTGCTCTGAGGCTGTAAACCTCTGTTACAGGTCAGCGCCTAAAGACGCTGGCTTTCACTTTGTTTAAGCCTCTTTGCCTTTGTAACATAGCAGGTGGTTTTCTATTTCGCGTTCCTCATTTCTCTGTTGAGAAACTCGCTTCATGCTCAACATGCTAAAGCCCATAACAAAAAAAGACACCTCGCTCCGGTATTTCTACCAGTAACGAAGTGTCTATCACTTCAAATCTTAAGCTATTAGGAAAAAGGTCAATTCGTATAACGGCTAGCTTATGACTGCTTTTTCAAAGAATTCCGGCAGATGAAAATTCGGCTTCTCACTTCTAATCGGAGCATAGCTGGCGTAATGCTCGAAGCCGGGGGTTTCGCATAGTTTATAAAAATTACAGGTAAAACTGTCGCCCTGCTGTAGAGGTTTGATCTGATATAGTTCACAAATCAGCTCCATCGGAATCTTAAGGATCACCTGCCAAGAGACTTCCTCTAGTTTCGCTTCGCAGATAGCTCGCCTCGAGGTGTGATTAATTAAAAATTTGCGATCCTTTGCGGTCCCGTAAGCACTGAGTAGAGCACCATTCGCATTCATTTCAAAATTAAGATATTTCTTGCCGGAGGGATCCGAAGAGAAGTTTAAAAAAGCTTCCATACAACTGTCCTTATATACGGGATCATCATTCATTATATATGTACAAATCGGATCCTTCTCCAATGCTGTCATCACGATGATAAGGCCATAATCCTGTAGTAGCCCCATTCTTCCATAGGCCTTCGGTTTATCACCTTCTGTCCACTGGTATTGATCTATCTGAAATATCTCGCATTCCTTCAGCTGCTCCAAGCTCGTTATCGTATGCACATGATATGCCATACCTCATCCTCCTTGATATCCATTCGGATTATTCTTCTGCCATCTCCAGGAATCTTCACACATTACGTTCAGGTCTCTTACTGCAGACCAGTTCAATTCCTTCTTTGCAAGAGTTGCATCCGCATAACAGGTGGCGATATCTCCTGGGCGTCGAGGCTTTATGATATAAGGGATTTCCTTCCCACTCACCTTCGAAAAGGCTTTAATCATATCAAACACACTGTAGCCTATCCCTGTTCCAAGATTATAAGTACGAATACCGGGATTCTCCTTTAATTTTTCGATCGCTTTTACATGCCCACAAGCCAGATCCACGACATGGATATAATCACGAACCCCGCTTCCATCCGGTGTATCATAGTCATCTCCAAATACTCCGACTGCTTCTAGCTTACCAACTGCTGTCCAGGTAATATAAGGGATAAGATTATTTGGGATACCCTTCGGATCTTCCCCAATTAAACCACTATCATGGGCACCGATGGGGTTGAAGTAACGAAGCAGTATAATATTCCAATCCTTATCTGCCACATATAAATCACGGAATATCTCCTCAAGCATTAGTTTTGTTCTACCGTAAGGATTCGTTACAGAAAGCGGAAAATCCTCCCGGATGGGAACAGTCCTTGGATTACCATAAACAGTTGCAGAAGAGCTGAATACGATATCTTTTACTCCGAACTTTCGCATCACATTGAAAAGTACCAAGCTTCCTGTAATATTATTATAATAATACTCCAGAGGTTTTTGAACCGATTCACCGACTGCTTTTAGACCGGCAAAGTGAATGACTGCATCGATCTTCTCCTTTTGGAAAACCTCAGTAAGCTGCTCCTGACAAAGCAGATCTACTTTATATAATTTTACTTCTTTTCCGGTAATCTTTCTTACACGGACTAAAGCTTCTTCACTGGAATTGCATAAATTATCAACTACTACTACCTCATAACCTGCCTTCAGTAATTCGATACAGGTATGGCTTCCAATATAGCCGGCTCCGCCGGTAACTAATATCGACATACTACCTCCTATCTATCGAGTGTATTTCTCAACAATCGCCTTCATCCTATCCCATTTTTGTTCCATATCCTCCACCAACTTGAGCTGAGTCCTGCAGCGATCCAGATTGTGTCCCGCACGATGTATTCGAAAGTAAGTATCTCCCTGTAAATGGTCTGTTAAGAACCTCATTCCACATTCCAAGGTCATCAATTTGGCTCCCATGGGAAGCATATCAATTTCCTTGTCTGTCAAACTGCCATTACATCCTTCTAAGAAGCCTTTCGTATAAAGCTCAAACAAATCCAAGTTCAGGGAAACCTTTGATAAGTCTGTCTCATCCTCTGAGGCTGTATTCGCACCAAAACGTATGGAATCACCATAGTCAAAGATAGATAACCCAGGCATAACCGTATCCAAGTCAATCACGCAGATGCCTTTCCCCGATGTTTTATCAATCATAATATTGTTCAGCTTAGTATCGTTATGGGTAACACGCAGTGGTAACTCGCCTGTCTTAAGAAGCTCCATACATGCCTTCATTTCCTGTTCTCTTTTTTTAAGGAACCGTATCTCCGGCTGAACTTCCTGGGCACGGACATAACTATCCTTATCTACTGCTGCCAAAAATGCCGTAAAACGCACCGGGGTATTATGAAAGTCAGGTATCGTTTCATATAAACTATCTGCATTGAAATCCGCCAAAAGATTTTGAAAATGGCCAAAAGATACCGCACTTTCATAAAAATCCTCCGGTTTCTCCACCTTATCAAAGGAAACAGCATCATCGATAAAAAGATAAGCTCTCCAGTAGGCTCCGTTTTTGTCGTGGTAATAAGCTTTCCCATCCTTAGCATTAATTACATTCATTGTCTCTCTGCGTATATCCCCACCAGATTCAGTAATTTTATTTCGCAAAAAAGAAGTTACATTACATATATTTTTCATCAATTGATCGGGATTCTTAAAAATCTCATGATTCATTCTCTGTAGAATATACTTTTCAATATTTCCGTTCGTTTGTTTGAATCGAATTAGAAAAGTATCATTAATATGTCCGCTGCCATACCGGATATGATCTATGTAATCGCCTTGGAACCCAATTGCTTCAATCGCTTCTCCAATTCCCATGCAGTATTCTTCTCTTGTCATAGAACTTCCTCCATTTATATCTATTCAGAAATGTGTGTTTCGTATTATCAAATTAATTCCAAAGCTTTTCGGGATAGATACTGCTTTTCTTAAAGCTACGAATTGCTTGTATTACGGTCTCTTTATCTTCCTTATAAGTCACACCATACCATTTATCCTTCGATTGTAGTACTTTAACGGTTGCCTTACTCTCATTTAAAAGTTCACCGACGACGGAGGGCAGGAAATATTCTGCTTTCAACGGATTTTTTGAAGCCTCATGATCCAGAAAGTCAGTAAATTTTGCTTCCAGTTCATCAAGAATACTTTGATGGAATCCCCATAAATTCATGGATACAATACTTGAATCAGGGAGTGTATCCCAGGTAATTCCATCATTCTCTGTAAAAGCAGCTTGCTCTCCTCGCTTTTCAATACGAACCCTCTCTTGAATCCCTTTCAACATATCATTTTTATCAATGCTGCATACACCTCTAGCCACATGACCATTCTCCGTTAAAGTATTCATCAACTGGTAGCCAACCATATAATAATCGTATTGATTCTCCTCTGCAGTTGAAATCAGGGAGTCATAAATCATTTGAAAGGCCTGTTTGCCATAATAATCATCTGCATTGATAACGGCGAAGGGTCCGTTAATGATATTTTTGCAGCATAAAATAGCATGTCCGGTCCCCCAAGGCTTACCTCTGCCCTCCGGCACCTGATATCCGTTTGGTAAATTGTCAAGTTTCTGATAGACATATTCTACCTCCACTTGTTCTGCAATCCGATTACCTATCATTTTCTTAAAATCTTCTTCTATTTCATGCTTTATAATAAATACAACTTTTTTAAAACCTGCTCTGACCGCATCATAAATTGAAAAATCTATGATCAGATTTCCCTGCTCATCCACCGGATCAAGTTGCTTTAAACCGCCGTATCTGCTTCCCATTCCTGCTGCCATAATCACTAATATTGGTTCTGACATATTAAAATCTTCCTCTCTGTAATAAAACCAGCATCTATGGCTTTACTGTATCCTGTATTAAACATGGCCACCCATCAGTGTTCTCTAGACCCAGCTGCCGGGTGGCCTGTTATGTATATTACTTCACTCTTATTTCTTTGCTGCCTGGAACTCATCCATCTGACGCTGAACTTCTGCAACATATTCATCAATGCCTGCTGCCTTCAAGTTCTCTAAAGCCTTCGGATATTCTGTATCAAAATCTACAAATCCGTACAGGATCGGCGCCATTTGTTTTCCCGAAACCTCTTTGATTGCTGCTTCTATTTCCTTAACATTTTCATTGTTAAAACGGAAGCCAAGCATCTTAGAGATAATCGCCTCATTATCCCAGCTCTTATAGGTATCAATGTATGCCTGATCTATAGTCGGTGAGAATAATTGATAGTTCTTGTTACGGAACATCCACTCATAGAAGAATTCATCACTAACCAGCTTATTAATTCTTCCGTCTACAATCTCGTAATCTGTTCCTTCAACACCATACAGTGCAAAGAGGTAATTCTCCTGTGAGGAATATAACCAGTTAACGAACTTCATAGCGCCTTCCGGATTAGGAGCTGTCTGGGGAATACAAAGTACCTCACCACCAGTTGCAACGATATAGCGTGGGTCCTCCGGCTTCAGAATGTAATTCTTTAATCTGGCCTCAGGAGCATTTGCTTTTACACTATCGATAATCTCATTTTCTTTACCCAAAGATCCTTCGACCCAAAGATATAAGCCGGTCTGTACGCGGGAATCTCTCTCATTATACTTCGTCGTCAAATCATCGGAATAGATCCCTTCATTGTACATCTCACGATTAAATTGTGCCACTTTTTTGAAGGC
>JAGFXQ010000387.1 GCA_017861355.1 Bacillota bacterium | reverse complement strand
ATGGTTATCATATCCACCTTACTCGTTGGTTTTATCGGTGGTGTTCAGGCAATCGGTGGCTTTATCACTGGTAACATTGTCAGTGGTTTGTTATTTGCATTGTTCATGTCTAACTCCGGTGGCCTTTGGGATAATACCAAGAAGTACATTGAGTCAGGTCATAACGGCGGCAAGAATTCCGATGCTCACAGAGCAGGTGTTGTTGGTGATACCGTAGGCGATCCTTTTAAGGACACCGCAGGTCCTTCCATCAATACTCAGATTACCGTTGTATCCTTAGTTGCTTCCTTAACAGCAACCATTTTCCTTAGCTTCTCACTGTTCGGTTAATTATTAATCAGGAATAGACAACATAATAAGAATGCTCCCACGAAATAAGGCATAGCTTGCCTTACCTCATGGGAGCTTTTTTACGAATATTAATATGCGTATTTTATTTTGATACGATGATGATAAGATGCAAAGTTGTAAATTTACTTATTTAATTTTCCGACTCCTCTTACGCCACTCACCCGGAGGCATACCGGACAGCTTATGGAACGCCTTGTAAAATACGGTAGAGTCATGGTATCCAACTTCAGCAGCAATATAGGCTAGGGTATGATCTGTGTTGGCTAATAAGTCCATGGCTCTTGTGATTCTTAGCTGCTGTATATGCTGTACCGGAGTCATTCCGGAATACTGCTTTAACTTGCGGTTAATATATTCGGTTGAGAAATTGAATTCTTTTGCTAAGGTATCACAACTAATATCTTTATTATAATTTTCGATCAGATACCTGGTAATCTCATTTCCCAACTCCTGTCCGGGTGCTACCTGAGGCCAGGTGGCGATGCTGTTTAATAGAGTCAGAAAGATAGACTGGATTCCGAGAATATCATAGGGCTTTGTTTTATAACAATAATCTAATTGCTCGAAGAACGGTTTTAGATATCTATGATCAAATGATCCTTGCTTATATAAGTGTACATTAGAATCCATTTCACCGGGATATGAATTTTGGATAAACCGGTCCTTGGAATTGGCTTCTTGTGCAGTGAAATGAATATAAAAATAGGATGGAGCAGGGCTGCTCGACTTCCCTTGTTGAAGCAACCCGGGGCGTTGCACATACCATTCTCCCTTATGCAGACTTATCTCCTTATTATCCTCAGTAAATAATAGGGTACGATCTAACATAAATATTAGTACATAATGATCGCAGATTCGCGTGATATGCTTTTCGTTCTGAAGAAAATATCGGTAACTAGCGCCCGTCATTTTTGGCCAGGGAGGTATCTGCAGATGAATTATTTCTCTAACCTTATCAGTCACATGTAATCCTCCTTATGTATTTGCATTGTTTAGTACAGTATTTGCTATATAACAACTCTATTATATCCTATAAAATAAGGATTGGATAGATGAATAATGTACAGAATATGACAGGGAGGATACGATGGAACAATTAAAAGAACTGATATTTCAGCAATTCTCAGTGAAAGAGATTAAGCCGCAGGGATGGTTGCTAAGACAGCTTCAGATTCAAGCGGAGGGGTTATCCGGTAATCTGGACTTGTTTTGGCCGGACATCAAGAATAGCAAATGGATCGGTGGTGACCGGGAGGGGTGGGAGAGACTGCCCTATTGGTTGGATGGCTTTATTCCACTTGCCTGGTTATTAGAGGATGAAGATAAGAAGAGGCGTGCAAAGGAATATATTGATTTTATTATCAGGAATCAAGAGGAAGATGGCTGGATATGTCCCGCGGATCGTTCGGATCGGTCGCAATATGATATGTGGGCATTGTTCCTTGTGTTGAAGGTATTGGTACAATTCTATGAGTTATCCGGAGATGAAAGAATGGAAGGGGTTATAACAAAGGCATTGCATAGTCTGGATCATCATATCGACAGCAATCTCTTATTCTCCTGGGCACAGACAAGATGGTTTGAAGGATTGATTCCTATCTGGTGGCTATATGAGCGTACAGGAGAGGAATGGTTATTGCATTTAGCATCAAAGCTACATAGCCAGGGCTTTGATTGGGTCCGCTTTTTCCAAAAATGGCCCTATAGAACACCGGATCAAAAGGGACGTTGGAGTCAGATGAGCCATGCAGTAAATATCGCGATGGCATTGAAATCTGGTGCATTATATTCAAGATGTATGGAAAATGAAGATGAACGCGATAGTGCAGAGTTCATGGTTGAGCTCTTGGATCATTATCATGGCATGGTCAACGGAGCTTTTTCCGGTGATGAATGTCTGTCCGGACGCAGCCCGGTGCAAGGGACTGAATTATGTGCCATAGCAGAATATATGTATTCGCTGGAACACCTGATTTCACTGACCGGAAAGCCCATGTGGGGAGACAGATTGGAGAAGCTTGCTTTCAATGCCTTACCTGCAACCTTCAGCCCCGATATGTGGACTCATCAGTATGACCAACAGGTGAATCAAGTAGAATGTAGCAGAACTGCAGATCCTGTTTTTCGTACCAATGGTGGGGAAGCGAATCTATTCGGACTGGAACCGAATTTCGGTTGCTGTACAGCGAACCTCAGCCAGCCGTGGCCCAAATTTGCCAAGAATACGATGATGAGATCAGAGGAAGGTATTGTTGCGATCCTATATGCACCGAGCATCGTTTCCACGGTCATTCAAGGGGTTGGGACACAGATCAACATGGAGACAGATTATCCATTTCATGAAGCGGTACATTTTACTGTACTTACTGAACGGCCGGTGGGATTCACCCTTCTGCTCAGGATACCTGATTGGTGTGAGGAGCCTGTGATAGTAGGGGAGAATATACAAGAAAATATACAGGAGAACTTTCATCACAAGGGCTTCTATCGTCTGAAGCGCATCTGGGAGGCAGAGACTAAGTTCACTTTGCTTCTTCCAATGAAAGTGAAGCTGGAAGAAAGACCGAATAATCTGGTGGCTATTACAAGAGGACCGCTAGTATACTCACTGGCGATTGGTGAGAGATGGGAGCAGATAAATAAGGACTTGGAAGGCAGGGAATATCCTCACTGTGATTATGAGGTGTTTCCAACAACCGCTTGGAATTATGGGCTGAGGATAACTGCATCCGATCTGGAACATGGACTCAACTTCAGGAGTAAGGCAATCGGATCGAACCCCTTTTCTCCGGAGGGAGCACCGGTTAGCCTAACCGTTCAAGGGAGTAAAATCGACTGGGATCAAAGAAACGGTACCGCTACTCCTGTACCATC
>JAGFXQ010000386.1 GCA_017861355.1 Bacillota bacterium | reverse complement strand
CCGACGCAGCTTTTTTATCCGCATTTTGATGAAGAGTCATACACGGAATTAAAGACACGCCCCGGTACAGAGGAACTTGCGGTTAAGACCGAGCATGGTGTTATCTCCGGATGGATGTTACATAACGGTGAAGCATCCGCACCGCTGGTGTTATACTTTTGCGGTAATGGTGAAAACTCCTCGGCACGTATGCTTAGAATTCTGGATAACGGTTCTCTTAAGTCCTTTGCAGGCTGTAATATTGCAATATTTGATTACCCCGGTTATGGTAAGACCTCCGGGAGCCCGTCAGAGAGAAGTCTGAAAGAGTTTGGACTTGCCGCATATGATGCATTGGCACAACGGGAGGACGTTGATCCCGACCGAATAATTATCTTCGGTTATAGCATCGGTACAGGAGTTGCCGATTATGTGGCCTCGTTACGCGAACCTGCCGGTCTGATTCTTATGGCGCCTTACTCGGATGGATATGATCTATATAATGGATTTGCAAATATCTTCCATGGACCAATGCGTATACTGGTAGGTTTCCGAATGGAATCAAATCATTTTGCGGAAAAGGTAACGATCAGCCCGCTTATTCTGGCTTCGAAGAGTGATGAGATGGTGAACTACGACAGCTCAGTTCGGCTATCACAGAAGTTTCCCACCGGATGTACACTGAGAACACTTGAGAATATCGGTCATAACGATTTCTGGGGTTCCGAGATGGTACTTACATACATAGAGGAATATCTTACGGAGGTGAACGCCAGGTGAACAGGAAGACTATATTAAAATCATTCAAATCGGCGATGTGGATTGTACTTCCGGGAATTCTACTTGTCTTATTATTCTGTACTTTGATGCTTGGAAAAGGTATTCTTGAAATATTACTGCCGCTGTGGCTGTTTATCTTATTTACAGCCACCGGTTTTGCATGCGCACGGATCTCATTTATCGCGAACAGGTTATGGCTAAGGATTGCAATATCTGTCGTTCTTATTACTGTTGCAGTTATTATCGTAAAGTTGTTATGACTTACAATCAATCTACCGAAATCAGGTTACTGGTATATTTTATAGTCCCGGATAATACACCATCATAGAATTCCTGCTTGTGATCAATAAATGCAATACTTGCCTGAATACTCTCAATTTCCTGTAAGAGGCTTTCTTTTCTTACTGCCAACATCTTTTTTCTTGTCTCGATGGAGGAAGGACCTTCGAGACACAGATTTAGATATTCTTTGATTTCCTTGATACTCAGACCGCATTTTCTTAAGCATTGTAGGCTGGTAAGCCAACTTAAATCTCTGTCATCAAAGATCCGGTAATTATTCTGATCTCTTTTCACGTTAGGTACTAATCCCTCATTGCAATAATATCGAAGAGTTTCATAAGGAATATGAAGCACATCACAGATGCTTTTCATCGTATACATAGATTATTCTCCAATTTAATTAAGTTGAATTTAAGTTGAATTTAAGTTGAATATTGCTATTGACCTGTAGTAACTACAGGGTGCTACTATGTGATTATAAGTTAGAAAAAAGAATCATGCAATGAGAAAAATGAAATAAGTAAAGTCCATTAAGAACATAATGTGAAGAGAAAAACCAAAATAAGGAGGATTAAGTATGAAGTATGTAGAATTAAACAATGGTAATAAAATGCCGATCTTGGGTTATGGTGTATTCCAAATTCCAGATCATGAGGAGTGTGAACGATGCGTGCTCGATGCAATTGAAGTAGGTTATCGTTTAATTGACACCGCACAGGGCTATGGCAATGAAGTAGCAGTAGGTAAAGCAATTAAGAAAAGCGGAGTTCCAAGAGAGGAATTATTCATTACTACGAAAATCTGGATATCCGAATACGGATACGAGAATGCAAAGAAGTCAATCGAAGGATCTTTAGATAGACTTCAGTTGGATTATATCGATTTGTTACTAATTCACCAACCATTTAATGATTACTATGGAACTTATCGAGCGATGGAAGAGCTGTATAAGGAAGGAAAACTGAGAGCGATCGGTGTAAGTAACTTCTATCCGGACAGACTAATCGACCTTATCAAGTTCAACGATATCGTACCGGCAGTCAATCAAGTAGAAGTACATCCATTTAACCAACAGGTAAAGGCACATGAAATCATGAAGAAATATGGAGTACAAATTCAAGCCTGGGCACCTTTTGCCGAAGGAAAGAACAACCTATTTGAGGATGAAACTTTAAGAGCAGTCGGTGATAAATACAACAAATCCAATGCACAAGTTGCTTTGAGATATTTGATTCAACTGGGAGTATCCGTGCTTCCTAAGACAGTAAATAAAGATCGAATGAAGCAAAATATCGATGTATTCGATTTTGAATTAACAGAGGAAGATATGAATAGCATTGCAGCTCTCGATAAAGAGGAATCTCTGTTCTTTTCTCATTATGATCCGGAAACTGTGGAACGTTTGACTGGTTTGGTAAGAAAGTTCTAAAGGAAATAGCATGTTGGCAAAGATATATGACTGCAAATGTTCATATATATGCTTGAATTAGGTTCACTCATCGGTACTGCTTGCGATATTCACTTGGACTGACGCCGTATTCTTTCTTAAACATACTGTAGAAGCTGCTTTTATCCTTATAACCTACCAGCTCCACAATCTGTTCAATACTATCATTGGTATATAATAAGTAATTCGCAGAGCTTTGCAGCTTAATTCTCACGGTCAGATCGCGGAAGGTCTGACCGGTTTGTTTATGTATGAAGGCGGATAAGTATTTCGGATGATAATTAAAATGATCTGATAATGACTGCATGGTGACAGTCTTATGATTAAGGTAGATATAATCAAGAATATCTGCCATAAGCGAATTACCGGGCTTTGAACTACTTTTATAGCTTCGGAGTAAGAAGGAGAAGATTAAGGTCAATAACGCCTCAATAATCACCTGGCTATATTCCTTCTTATTCAAGTATTCCTTCACCAAAAGCTCCAGTAATTGATTGATATCAATATCCAGTGACGGCAGATACAGAAAGGAAGGCTGCGCTTCGTTCTCAATTCGGTAACGAATAAAGAACGCATTTAATACCGGGTCATTGAGCAAGATCCGGAAGATCGATTTTTGAAATAAATTCTTCGGTAATACAATATTCAAGATTAAATCTGTAGCTTCCGAGTATTCTCGAAAATAATGAACCGCGTTCGGATTCATTATGTAGAGGTTGCCCTCCTCCAGAGGAATT
>JAGFXQ010000385.1 GCA_017861355.1 Bacillota bacterium | reverse complement strand
GGATTTGTTAGTGCATACTTCATAATCTTGGACAGCTCCTGGATTAAGGTATGCAGTGTCGATTGTCCCCCAATCTCTTTTAGTACCTCTAGATCCATGGTCTGAAGAGTATTGAATATAAAGTGTGGATTGATCTGGAGCTGAAGCGCCATCAGTTCCGATATCTGATTCTGATGTTGTTTTTCCATCAAATTCACTTGCATCTGACTGTTTTTGATAAAGAGAAACAGAATATTATTTAAGATCAGATTGTATTCATCCTTAACGATTGGTTCCGGCTGTCCTATGACTTCTCCCCTCTCAGCTGCACTGAAGATATCTACCAAATAGGTAATATGCTTGAACGCGCTTCTTGTCGTCATCCATGCAAGAAGCATTACGATCAGACAGTTTAAGAATAGAATTGTTAGTGCCAGCTTTATAAAATCTACCAATTTTTCAATGAACATCTGAAAGGATATCATAGAGACCAGATAGGTTTGTCCGTAATCATCCGCCTTTACATTAATCAAATAATAATGATTATTCAGTTTGATCCATTTTTGGTTGCGGGTAAATTTCCCTTTTGAATCATAATCCTTAACAATACTGCTGAACAAATTCGTCTCGGAATTAACACTTAATGGTGTTTTCTTATTACTTCTGTATAGTATTTCTCCATCTTTATTGAGATAATAGAAGCTTTGTCCCGAGCTTAACATATCCTTCAATCGATAACCAAAATTATCAGATTTGACATTTAATACAATTACTCCTTTTGCATAATTCATTCTCTGATATATGGTAATGACATTTTTTGCATCATCATAGCTATATCGTTTCAACTCCCTGGTTTCAACAAACACATTGCTATCCTTCGGTATTTTTTTGTAATGATCAAACCATTCCGTATCATAAAAAGTCTTGAAGGAAACAAGCTCATCCGAGGAAGAAGCAAGGAAGTTATCCAACCCATCCATATACAGATAAATAGAATCGATATACCGATAGGATGTCTCTGCACTGGTCAAATAGTTAATAATCGAATCCATAAAAATAATGTCACGATACGTTAGCGTGTCATGTCTCATTAATTTCTTCATCGACACCATATACTGAGCATTCCTCATTGCCACATCCTGCTGAGCAATCGAACTATAAATAACATTGACCACATTATCATTAATACTTGTTAAGGTATTGGCCCCTATTTTCTTGAAATCATTTTGTTGTGCATTGATGACCAGATAACCCATAATTCCAAATATGGTTAATAAAGGGATTATCATGATTAAAGCAAAAGTACGAAAGCGCTTGAAGAAAAATTTTTGCATCATGGTTTGTCTGTCTCCCTTCGGTGTCCATTTCTATAGTCCATCGGGCTCACATTAAAGTGAGCTTTAAATGCTCTGGAGAAATTTTTTGGATTATCATACCCAACATAAAATGCAATTTCATAATGCTTGTAGCTGGGATCCATTAAAAGCTCACAGGCCTTTTCCATCTTAATTCGATTTAGTCGCTCCAAAAAGCCGCAGCCTGATTTCTCTTTATATATTTTAGACAGATAATTAGGACTAAGTCCGACCGCCTCGGCTGCTCCTTCCAGGGATGCCTTCTGATAATTATTTCGTAGATAATCATCGACACGCATGATGATTTCATTATAATAGGTTTTCGGCTTTACTACTTCCACTATGTTCTTCGCATCCAACTTTACTCTTATTTTTTCAAAGCAAGTAACCAGTTCGTCGTACCGGATTGGCTTCAACAGATAATCGAAGATTCCAAATTGAATCGCGGCGCGCATATATTCATAATCCTTGTAGCTGCTGAATAAGACTATATTAATATCAGGAAAACGCTCCAGTTCTTTAATCAGCTCGATACCGTTCATGTCCGGCATAGAAATATCCGTCATAACTACATTTACCGGATTATTCTCAATATAGGACAGTGCACTCCTGGCATCCAAGAAGCGTGCGACAACTTGAAAACCGATATTATTCCAAGGAAATAGTTCCGAAATACCCTCCAATATCTTTTCTTCATCATCTACAATAACTAACGAGTACATATAAATTTCTCCTTTCCCATGAAGCAGAATCGGTATATCATTATTACCTATAAATCAACGAATTTCATATGATTTTAATATATAATTATATCATAAACTCACTTTACATAATATACAATTTCAGAAGATAGATAAAAATGAAGAATTATGATAAATTTTATATCCCTTATGCAAGAAAACAATAATGAATTAAGGTTTTTGTATCCAGAAAAAATTAGCTTCGAAAACTTTTATGAATCTTGTAATCAAAAAAATACTCCTTGCATGTTGCAGGTATTGCCACCTGTCACATACAAGGAGTATTTCCAAAAAGGAAGAACAAATATTATTGAATTGTAGTGATATCTGTACCAAACCATTTTGTAGAAATCTCTGCCACGGTTCCGTCCGCCTTAAGTTCACTTAAGGCTTTTTCCACTGCTGCACAAAGTGCTGCATCACCCTTACGGAAGCCAATTGCATATTCATCCGGCAGTAAGGATTCTCCTAATACCTTGTAGTCCTTGCCCAAGCTATTAATCATATAGTTCGCCATAACAGTATCCATCAGAACGGCATCGGAATTGCTGGTTTCCATATCCATTAAAGCGGTATCGTATTTGTCAAAAGGATTGATCTGTCCCAAGGACTCGCGAAATGCTTTGTTTGTATCGTCATTCAATGCTTCCTCTGCAGAAGATCCGCCCTGTACTGCAAGTCTCAGACCAGCCATATCCGCCATGGTAGCAATTGTACTGTCACTCTTGACAACAAGGGAGATATCATTGGTCATATAGGGCTTTGACATCGTCATGTTTTCTTTACGTTCCGGTGTGAGTGATAAGCCATTCCAGATGCAGTCGATATTTTTTGTCGCCAGCTCCTGCTCTTTCGCTTCCCATTTCACCGGTTGAAGTACTAATTCAACTCCGAGCTTCTCACATACTGCTTTGGCAAGATCAACGTCAAAACCAATAATATCACCATTATCATCCGTGAAGCCCATCGGTGCAAAGGTATCATCCAGACCCATAACCAACTTACCGTTGTCTTTTATGTATTGTAGGGAATTATCTGCACCTGATTCTTTCTTACAGGCGGTCAAACTAAAAATCATCAGAAACATCATTAATAAACTAATCCATCTCTTCTTCATAACTTCTTCTCCTTTAATCATTCAATCAATTGCTCGTTCATGAAAACA
>JAGFXQ010000384.1 GCA_017861355.1 Bacillota bacterium | reverse complement strand
GAGGCAGAGATTGTTTTTCGGGCAATACCGATTGTAGCGGAATACTTTAAATCATTTCAGGGACAAGTACAAACGATTCATTTGTATGAATTCTGGCCAACCCGACACATCTTAACAATAACCCTTGAGCAATAATAAAAGATGGGTATACGAATGTAAAATCAAATACGAAACAGGAGGCTGAGGCTATGAATCATGTGGGAACGGTTAATATTGAAACAAAAAGACTACTACTAAGACAATTTGTAGAAAGTGACACAGAGGCAGTATTTAATAATTGGACAAGCGATAATAAGGTTACGGAGTTTTTAAGATGGCCTACTCACAAATCAATTGAAATAACAGAGAGGATATTGAAAGAGTGGATTAATTCATATAGCAATAATGATTTCTACCAATGGGCAATTATATTGAAGGAATATAGTGATGATCCTATTGGTACGATCAGTATTGTTGGCAAAAATGAAGATCTTAATATTGTTCAAATCGGTTACTGCATCGGAAGTAAATGGTGGAATCAAGGGATTGTAAGTGAAGCATTTTCTGGAATTATTCCATTCCTTTTTGAAGAGGTTAAGGTAAATCGTATTGAAGCAGAGCATGATCCCAATAATCTTAGCTCGGGAAGAGTTATGGTGAAGTGTGGTTTGAAATACGAGGGAACCCTAAGACAAGCCGACTTTAATAACAAGGGAATCGTTGATGCGGCGATGTACAGCATATTGGCTAATGAATATTTTGCAGCAAAATGATGATTATAACAAATTCATTTATTAAATCGATAGAAGGATGAAGATATATTCTACATCGAATATAATTAAGCAGGGGGATCTCATATGAGGACAGAAAAAGAAATGTTTGATCTGATATTGAATTTTGCAGAAAATGACTCACGAGTTCGAGCAGTATATATGAATGGTTCACGCACAAATCAGAACTCTCCCAAAGATGCGTATCAGGATTATGATATTGTATATGTGGTCGATGAATTTGATACCTTCATCGGTAACAATAAATGGATCGATTTTTTTGACGAGAGGCTTATGCTACAAATGCCTGAAGCTATGCGTAATCCGAGTGGAGCAGGGCACTTTAACTGGATGATGCTATTTGCGGATGGAAATCGCCTCGATTTGACCTTAATTCCTATTCAAAAGCCTGAGCTTATAGGTAATGATAGCTTAACCATTACATTACTGGATAAAGATAGTATCCTGCCGATATTCCCAAATTCTAATGATTCGGATTATATCATAAAGAAACCTTCGGAACTGTTTTATCTTTCTTGTTGTAATAATTTTTGGTGGTGTCTACAAAATGTCGCAAAGGGTATCGCACGGAACGAATTACCTTATGCGATGCTGATGTATCACCAGGTTGTTCGGGAAGAATTACATGATATGATTTCTTGGTATATCGGTACTGCCACAGATTTTAGTGTGTCATCAGGTAAGATGGGTAAATATTTTAAAAGATATCTTCCATTGGAGATTTATGAACAATATAAATCAACTTATTCTGATGGCGATTACAACAACCTATGGAGAGCTATCATGAACGCTAGTGATTTATTTAGCCTTCTTGCTTTGCAGGTTGCCAAATGTATGAATTACGAATATAACCAACAAGATGAACAGAATATGAGACTATATCTGAGCAATGTTAAAAATAATGTTTATCGAAGAAGTTAATCACACTGCAAAATATATAACTCAACTTGGGGGAGATGCTTGATATGAATAAGGAAATATTTATACATGCATTACAGAATAATTCTATCTCTGAGATGCATTAGTTCGCAATAAATGTTTATAAGGCAGATGGGATAGTTTAAGTAATAGAGATTCGCAGTTGTTTATAACAACGTCTTAATTTTTAATTACAGAACAAATAGAGGGAGGAGTAAAAGATGAATAGTGTTATGGGCTTTTGGTCTTTGGTGACTATACTTGTTTATGGAATAATGATGGTTTTAGCTGTATTGGTTATTTATGTTTTAATTTTAGCAATCAAGGCACTTAAAATTTATATCCAAAAGAATTCATAATATAACAATCATATGAATTAACATTTTGAGAAGGGAATCGAAAATGTTCGTTAAAAGATTAGAGGAAGAGGATGAAATATCATTAACTCGAAGAAGAGATGTGATAAGAGATTATCAGGAGAAAGGTATTTGTTTTTCATGCCAAAACTTTGTTACCGGGGATGTATTTCCTGATGATGGTTTAATTATCTATGAAGATGATTTGGTGAGATGCCAGTTTGAAAAGTATCCAAGAGCAACCGGACAAACAATCATAATATCGAAACAACACTATGAAGATATCTCGGAAATGCCTATTGACTTGGGGACGCACATACTTAAAATATCGGACACTATTATTAAATTACATAAAGAAATACTAGGTGCTGAGAAGGTATATATGTGTACCATATGTGATGGGAAAAGAAATCATTTACACTTTCAACTTTTACCTAGATTAAAAGGCGAAACCATTGGATATCAGAATTTTGTGAGAGAAGAAGGTGTTCTAGCTGATTATCAAGAGACAGCAGATTTGTATAGAGAAGCATTAAAAACAGTAAAATTATAAAATCTTTTAACTGATATTGTAGTTTGAATTTTCTTTGCATGAAAGGGGAGCAGTCATATGAAAATGCCAGAAAAGATGGAAGCGACTATGATTGCGCCATGCGGTGTAAACTGTCTTGCGTGCAGCGCTCATGTGAGCAACAAAAAGCCATGTCCCGGTTGCCGAGCACCGATTGAGGAAATAACCCGGAAAGGTTGCCAAAATTGCGCCAATAAACAATGCGCCTTCGAGCAGGGTTTTCAGTGGTGCTTTCAGTGCAGTCGTTTCCCTTGTACTCGAATAAAGCGCCTTGATCAACGGTATCGACAAAACTATAATGTGAATTTGATACAAAATGGATCGGATGCCAAAAATGACATGGATGCTTTTCTACAGGTACAAAGAGAGTTCTTTGCCTGTAGATCATGTGGCGGAATTATCGATCAGCATCATCAGAAATGCAGTGAATGCGGATGACAAATAGATGATATTTGAAAACCAGGGAAGGAGATTTTATGGCAAATACTTATCAGGAAATCGACGAAACGACATGGAAGAGAGCAATTCATTGCTCGGTTTTTAGAAATAGCTTGGAACCTGCTTTTTGTGTAACCTTTGAACTGGATATCACAAATTTTCTGCAGACAGTCAAAGAGCGTGGCTATTCATT
>JAGFXQ010000124.1 GCA_017861355.1 Bacillota bacterium | reverse complement strand
CCATCTCCGTCACTGGTTGCCGGTATATCCTCACTGCCCACAAGTGCATACACTGAACTCCACTTATCCGCGTTATAGAAATGTACTGTTGTAGAATTAGTTGCTTCTGCTCCGTATAATACCACTGCCGAGCGAGCAGGAAGAACACCACTGATTTTACCTCCAACTACTGTAAATACATTATGATTATTTGTATGGTTAATATAAGTACCGTCTGCTAAATTGGTATCGGAGTCTAAAGCGTAGTCGCTGCTGCTTCCATTAACAATTACAAGACCCTCTGTTCCTCTTTCAATCATAAGAACTTGCGCATTTCCGTTTGGATTGATCAAATTCTCAGGTTGACCAGCCATCGCTGCTCTGAATTTATTGACCGCGACAACCTGATCATTCTTGTAGTTATCGTCGCCTGCGATTCCGATTGTATTTGTTCCATATTGATTCGTTGTACTGCTACCTTGTGGTCTACTAAAGAATAACGGGGTGCCTTTTGCTCTGGCAGTAATAATTGCCCATCCAAGTGCAATCTGAGTATTATCTAGCTGGCTCCAGGATCCATCATTATAATAGTTATCATGAGATTCTACCCAAGTTACCAGATTATTTGGATCAACGCTTGGTTCTACAGCGTAGCCGGAAATATCGGATACTTTGTAACTATTTCCTACTAATGCCGATCTAATCTGAGCACCATACGCACTTGATGTTGTAGCACCAATTGCATTAACATAATCAGCAAGGCGATCACCGGTACCCTGCAATACTTCACCATAGTTGAAAATATTTTCTGCATTTGTTATCTGAGTCGTAACTTTATTCCAAAAACTATTGCTTTCATCAACCCCTGGATCACCGGGCAAACCAATATGCTTTGCAGAATCATAACGGAAACCGTCTGCACCATCTGCGATACACTGATTTATAAAGTTGATAAAGTAGTTCTGAAAGCCCGGGTTTTCCGTATCGATATCCGGAAGATTACCTACTGCATAACGAGTACTATAACTTCTATCTGAATAATTTGAGGTACTGGTTAATCCAGTATCATGATATATACTCGAACCACTTGCTGCACTGACCAGATTTGGAGAAACTTGATCTAAAGCCGTTGTTGTATGGTTAGGAACCATGTCTACAATAACTTTGATACCCGCATTTTCTGCTGCAGTACACATCGCAACAAAGTCAGCTTCATCACCCAATTGATAATTTCCAATCGTAAAATCAGTTGGCTGATAATGATAATACCAATGTCCGGTATTACCAAGTGTCATCGCGGGATTAGTGTCTAAACACGCTTGAATCGGTGATGTCTGAATTGCAGTATACCCTGCTTCCGCGATGTCCTCCATATTAGCTGTAATCGTATCAAACGACCAGCAAAATGCTTGTAAAATTGTACCCTCTTGTATCATCTCAGGTGTTCTTGTACCTAATCCTGCAGCATACGCTGTACTATTCTGTTGAAAATTTACACCTTGTGTATCTATGTTTACATTAAAAGAAACAGCAAACATTGCAACACTAAGAGCAACAGCAATTATTTTTTTCATAATCTTAACTTTTCCCATTATAATTCTACCTCTCTCCTAATATCTTGATTGAATAATGTTGTGATAAATGTTTAACTATTATTTATTCGTCACCCCCAATCTATCCATCGAAACAAATTCTAAGTTCTTCTTACTTTCTTCCCTCATTCCTCCTTCATTTATAGAGTTAACCGCTTAACCTACACTTATTATTTCTTATAAAAAAGAGATAATGTCCTATTTGCTTTATTAAGTCCGAACCTATGTTATTTGCTTATTCTTCGCTATAAAGCATTACACACTATTGCGCTCCAATCAATTTCATTTTGAAGGGTCAATGCTTCATAATCAGTTCCTAGCTTTTTATATTCCGTTCCTACTCCCAGAGTTTTCATATCAGCAGCCTTGGCAGCGACAACCCCAGCATTTGAATCTTCTACAACAAGGCATTCCTTGGGTGAGAGTTCCAATTTCTTAGCGGCTATAAGGAATACCTCCGGATCGGGTTTTGATCTTGTAATATCAAGGCCACAGCTAACCTCATCAAAATAAGATTCTAGTCCTGTCTCTTTTAATATAAGAGGGGTATTCTTACTTGCCGATCCAATTCCAATTCGTAGGCCCATTTTTCGTAGAAGCGATAAAGTTTCAATTACACCAGGAAGTACATCTCTATCGGTTAAGTTTTCTAAGAGCTTAATAAAATAGTTATTCTTTCTATCAGCTAATTCCAACTTTTCTTGATATGAATAAGTATCCTCCGCTTTCTCTAAAACAACTTCCAACGAAGCCATTCGGCTGACACCCTTTTGCCTGGCATTATCATCCTTCGTAAAATTCGTAATTCCCAATTCCTCCGCAAGCATCTTCCATGCCTTAAAATGGAGCTCATCCGTTGAAACAAGAACCCCATCCAAATCAAATATAACACCTTTAATCATATCCAATCTCCTAGTCTATACATCATTTCTCATACTGCTTTGAAAGTAATTATACAAGTCTTCCCTATTGCATTTTAAGATTTAGCGAGGAGTAATACATCTTATCCGTATGTACTGCTGGGTTCTTCCTTATTGTTTATATTCCTCTGGAATTAACACCTTAATTCCATTTCCATCAACGGTATATTCCTTATCGTAAATAATAACATTTACACTTGTTCCGTCCTGAACGACAAAGCTAGCTTTATCTTTTGATACTTTTATCTGAAGTAATGCATCATGATAAATCAGCGAGAATTGATATGTATCCCATTTCTCCGGTATGGATGGACTAAAACTTATGATCTCACTATCTGATCTCAGACCACCAAATCCATATACAATATTCATCCAGGCAGCTGCTATGGATGTTGTATGAAGGCCTTCATCCGTATTACGGTTGTAATTATCCAAATCAAGTCTGGTCGCAAACTGGAAAAACTCATATGCTTCTTTGTTTCTTCCAATTTCAGAAGCGATGATCGAATGAACGGAAGGCGACAACGATGATTCATGTATACATCTTGGTTCATAATAATCATAGTTAACCGCTTTGATCTCCTTCGTAAAATCACTACTGTACATGAACTGCATCATCAGGACATCCGGTTGTTTTATCATATCCGTCCGATAGATTCGATCATAGGACCAGTTATGATATAACGGAAAATCCGTTACCGGAATGGAATCAAGTTCAATATGAGGTAAAACAAAAAATCCTTCATGTTGCTCATATAGCCCATCCTCATTTTTCGGAAGATACATATTCTCTGAAATATCACGGATCTCTTCCATTTCTTCCTGCGATAACTCTAATTTATTTAAAATATCATTCAGTTTGTCTTCCGCAGCGGTCTTCATTTCCTTAACCACTTCCAAGGTGAATTCCATTGCCTTTTTTGCAAGATAATTGGTAAAGCAGTTATTATTAACCATCATATGGAATTCATCCACACCCATTACTCCGTAATAGCCATATTTACCGGTTATCGGATGCTGCTGAACTCTGCTCTTATAGAAACGGCTAATCTCAAGTAGCATTTCAATTCCCTTGGAATATATAAATTCCTTATCCTTACAAATTCGGTTATAGTTAAATATTCCATATGCAATTGCACCGCTCACATGTATCTGTAGGCTAGAATGCTGCCAAGCTCCACAGGTTTCGATACCGTCAATTGTAGAAATAGGATAACAAGCTCCTTCACAGTCAAGTTCCTTCGCTCTTTCTCTTGCTTCCGGGAGCAGATTGTATCGGTAACAAAGGAGATTTTTTGCCGCCTCCGGATTATTGAAGATATAAAACTGAAGACAATATGCTTCAGTATCCCAAAATGCTTTTCCACCATATCCTTCACCGGAAAGTCCCTTCGCTCCGATATTCAGTGTGGGGTCCGAACCACGATAGGTCTGATGCAACTGGAATATGCAAAATCGGATACCCTGTTGATTTTCATCATCCCCTTCGATGCTTCCTTTTTTTTGGCGGCATAATTAACTGCAATTTTATCATAGGAAGCTTTGATTCCTTCCTCCAGCTTGATAAAAAACTTAACACCGATAAATCGATCCTTCCTAATCACTTCCTCATTATATTTGTATGGACAGTCTATTCTGAAACTGGAATATGCTCTTAATTTGCTCACCTTCGTCTGGGCCATGATAGAATATAACTGCCCGTTATTTTCCGAAGTAACTTCATCCCAGCATTGTCCTCTGGGTGTAAAGTCAAGACCAGAAATCACTGATATTTCACCCGAGAAATTCAATGGCTCAAATTCAATCCGCTGGCAACCCACATGATTAATTTCCATACTCAGAATACGCTCAAATTTTATTTTAAGCTTTTTACCGCTCTGCGTTGTCCATATATATGATCTGTTCATAATACCTGACTTAAAATTCAGCGTTCTCTTAAACTCTTCGAATTGGCACTTTGCAAGGTCTAGCTGCTCACCATCAATTTCAATTCTTGTATAAAGCCAGTCAACCGAATTAACCATATCTCTTGATACATCTACAAATCCCTTATATCTTGCCGGATGGAAGATTGGAGTTTCTTCAAAGAAACCATTAAAATAGCTTCCAACATGTCCCTCCCCACTGTAGCCTTCTTCGAAATAACCTCGAACACCCATATATTCATTGGCAGATGAAAAAACAGACTCACTTACCAACCCATAATTTGGATCAAACCCATCTTCGATCACAGACCACGGATCTACTATAAAATATTTATCAGCAATCTTTCCCATTCAAGTTCCTCCACAAAATGCAATTTATACGGTTAACTAAAATCATGCATTTTCTATAATAATACATCGATATAATATTCTATTTATCTGATTTGACGCATCGTTAACCGATTAACTATATTATATACTTATTTTCACATATGTCAAGCATAAACACTTTTCAGTGAGTTGATCTAATTGCATTAATGGAAGACCCTATTTTTAAGCACAAAAAAAATGAGCTTCTATGAAGCTCATTTTCTAAAGACTGGGGTACTAGGATTCGAACCTAGAGTACTGGAGTCAGAGTCCAGTGCCTTACCGTTTGGCGATACCCCAAAAGTTATTCAGTTTGTGGCTTGAGACAACCGCCACTTATTCAGTTTGTGGCTTGAGACAACCGCCACGAATGATATTATAACTTATGGATTTACATTTTGCAAGACTAAATTTTAATTTTTTCAATTTATTTGCCAGTTCTTATACTCATATATCTGTCGAGTGTATATTCACCGGATTTTATTAGGTTGCCCATATGAATTCAATCTATCCGCTAACAATAACAAATAACTCAGACAACCAATTATTATTCGCAGTTTCCCATGAGTTCTGCTCCGTTTCTCCAGAAGATTCGCTCCTTCTCCTCCACTGTCAGCTCCATTCCGGCAACCCAGTCCACTGTCTCCCTCTGTCCTCCCCAAGGTGAATCCGTTGCGAACAGGATTCGATCCGCACCGTGACCACGAACAATTCTCACGAATTGCTCTGTACTTAATTTATTCATGGAATAGGAGGTATCCAGATATACCATCTTACCTACCAAATACTCCTCCACCTCATCCCACTGGTCGTATCCTCCCGTATGAGCAAGAACAATTTTTGCATTCTCATTCTCAATCTGAGCAAGCATATGGGCCGCACGCTGAGGCGGGCAATGGATCGGATCCGGCAGACCGATATCCAGACCTGCATGCAGTACGACGATCAGTCCAAGCTCTGTCGCATATTGGATCATCCGTACCATCTTTGGATCATCGACAAAGGTTGCCTGGTAATCCGGATGTAGCTTGATCCCTTTCAGTCCCAGTCTCTTGATTGTGTCCAGCTTCACTCGATAATCCTCCATGTCCGGATGAATTCCCCCGAATGAGAGAATACCGTCTCTTCCGGTTATCTCTGCAGCATATTGGTTGATTGTCTCGAACTGTGATGGTTTCGTCACCACCGGAAGAATCACGCTGATGTCAATTTGGTTCTCACGCATGGATCGTTTTAGCTCATTCAGGGTTCCTCTGGTGAAGGCCCGAACCTGCCCTTCCCGTTCCATCTTGCTTATCGTCCTCTCGGCTATGCCATCCGGGAATATATGCGTATGAAAATCAATAATCATGATTCTTATTCCTCCGCCACAAAACTCTTATCCAAGGTGATGATACATTGATATCTAGAATCCTGTGTACGTATCTCCTCAATAACTCTGGATAAAAGCTTCTGCTCCTCTTCCTTGGAATAGGAATAGGGAATCACCAGGTCAAAGATCAGATTTATCTGAAGCTCACCACTTACGATACGAAAATCATGGATGGTTGCTTTCTCCTCCAAGTTTTTCACGATACGAAGGACCATTTCCTTCTTCTCAGCTACCGTTTTATCATTTACCTCGATGGGATCCATATGAATCACCAGGAAGATATCTAGCTTCGCAAGAACATCTCGTTCAATCCGATCGATCGTCTCATGTGCATGCTCGAAGCCGATATTATTGGGCACTTCTGCATGAATGGTCGCCATATGATGAGTCGGCCCGTAATTATGAATGATCAGGTCATGAGTCCCACAGATTCCTTCATAGCTTTCCACCATATCAGTAATCTTCTTATAGACCTCTCGTTCAATTGCCTGACCGAGAAGCGGTTCCAGAGTATCCTTCGCAATATTGAAGCCGGAAAGCATTACGAAGAGCGATACCAGAAGTCCGATATAGCCATCGATATTGATACCGGTGAATGCTACAAACAAGGTTGAAATAATCGTCGCTGAAGTCACAATAACATCATTTCTTGAGTCAGCAGAAGTAGCTAACATCACAGTTGAATTAATTCGTTTGCCTAGTTTACGATTGAACATGGACATCCATACCTTCAATAATACGGATAATACCAGAATGCCAACTAATACCGGATTAAAGCTTAACTCCTCAGGGTGAAGCACTTTATTAAGCGCCCCCTGGAATAATTGGAAACCTACCTGTAATATAATAAATGCTACCGCAAGGGCTGCAATATATTCGAATCTACCGTGACCGAAGGGATGCTCTTTGTCCGCTGGCCTTCCGGCTAATTTCACACCAATGAAGCTGATGATGGAGGAGGCAGCATCTGATAAGTTGTTGAAGGCATCCGCCATAACAGAGATACTATTGATAATCATGCCAATAAACAGCTTCGTCAAGAATAGAATTACATTACAGGCTATTCCTACGAGACTCGACAGGATTCCGTAGTTCGTTCGAACATTTGCATTCTCCGTGTTCTCATAGTCTTTTACAAATCTTTTTACTAATAATTCCGTCAAGATATTAACCCCTTCCCAGATTCTTCATTATATGAAATATCCCCACAAATCACACCAAGCAAACCCTCCCAGATAATAATTCGAGGTTGTTTTCGCATGGTAAATGCAGGAATACGATTATTGTATCATATCTGAAATAAATGTCAAGTTTTATCCTTTCCAGAAAATCCTAATGAGACTCTTGTTTTTACCTCATCTTGCCACTTCTGTATCTCCGAATGAAATTTCTTGTCTAAATCTGCGATAAGATGCATAATACATAGAATAGGGTGACACTATCCTAACTTCATTAACACAGAGCGGAGAAATTCAATGAAGCAAATCATGTCTCTTAAAAATAAATATCTTCGGTATCATACCCGATCTATCCTACTGGTGGATACCCTTTATAATATATATTTCCTACTGTTCCTTCTTCCCTTTGCCAATCACACTTTGAAGCTGATCATGGGACTGTCAAAGGTCAGTTATATTACTCAGGAGAATGCAGTAAAGCTTCTTACCACTCCTCATGCTGTCTTTTTGTTGGCAGTCTTGCTCTTGGTCATGCTATTATTCCTACAGACTAAGCTTTCCTCCCTCCTTTATTATTGTAATACCGAGGGTCATTCACACCGTCCCCCCCTCACACGGATTATCTATATCGGTTTATTTCAGACACTGTCCGGGCTCAGAAGAGGCAGACTTACCTCACTGTTCTTCACTTTATTTTATTATTTCTTTCTGAATCTGCCGGTACTATTTGTGGTAACCCTTCTGATAGATCCGGAATTCACCCACGGATCAGTAGATGTATATGCCTTTAAAGGGCTGCTTCTACTTATTCTTATCTCTATTGCCCTGTTCTCCTTTGAGGGCATTTTCGCTATGCATTATTATAGTAACGAACATCTGTCCTTCCGCAAAGCCTTTCAATATTCCAAAGCTCTTCTGAAGGGTCGGAGTAATCGGACTTTTCGTATTATTCTCATCAGCAATATTCTTTTGACTTTGGGGTTTGTCCTGTTTTATTACGGACTGCTCCTTCTTACTGCTCTCGGAGCTTATTTCTTCGCAGATAAAAATCATGCGATTACGGTCTTCCTCTCTGCCTACCCGAAGATTAGCCTGTATGCCGCTTTGTTCTATAGTATGATTACCTTCTCTGTCGGTATTAATTTAACTACCTCGCTGTTCCACTCTTATCAGCAGGAGGCACTGCAGGACATTCTCCCTGACACCCCTGGTTCGTTGTACCATTTTGCTTATCAGAGCAAGAAGCATCGACGTGCAATCAACAGTTTGATTATCCTACTCCTAATTGCAGGTATCTTCAACCTCTATTATTCCATTTATCATGATTCCTCTTATCTCAATCATGTACTAACGGGTGTTACCATCTCTTCTCATCGGGGAAATTCCACTATTGCACCGGAGAATACCATTCCTGCCTTGGAAAGTGCTATTCTAGCCGGTTCTGATTATGCCGAGATTGACGTCCAGCAAAACAAGGATGGCAGCCTATTTCTTCTGCATGACAAAAGCCTGCAGCGTACTGCAGGCTTGAATGAGTTCATCTGGGAACTTACAGATGCACAGCTTAATGAGTTGGATGTCGGCTCCTGGTTCTCACTGGAATACTTAAATACCAAGCTTCCCACCCTAGAAGAGGTGCTCCTGCACTGCAAAGACCGCATCAAGCTTAATATTGAGATTAAGATTACCGGCAAGGAGCAATCAATGGAGAAGAAGCTTGTAGCCCTGATCGAGAAATACGATTATCAGGATCAATGTGTCGTGACCTCCACAAACTACTATGCTCTGAAGAAGGTAAAGAAACTGAATGAAAACATTCATACCGGTCTTATTCTCTCTGCAGTCTATGGAAACTTTACTAACAAGGAGTACCTTGACTTCTTCAGTGTCCGGTATAATTTTATTAATCGTGAGAATGTCACTATGGCCCACAAAGCAGGTAAAGAGATCTATGCCTGGACAGTCAATACCGCAAGAGAGATCGAGAGAATGAAATCGTTGAATGTTGATTGCATTATTACGGATTACCCCAGTCTAGCCAGAGAGGTGCTGTATCGGGATGATACGAATGACAGCTTCCTTCAGCTGATCCGAAGGATGTTAAGACATCGTTCGTATTATCGACTCTCACAACTCTTTGACTAAACCGGGTTTCTCACTTATAATGCCAAACGATAGATATTTGCTATATCCTTGCCCGTCAGTTTCATAAAGCCACCGATGGTGTCGTTCTCATCAAGCCCCATCGTCTTAACCATATACGGGATATCCTCTTCCTTCGCGCCAAGTTCCGGAAAGCTGATCGGCATTCCGATGGAAGTCAGGAATTTCTTCAAGCGTTCGATACCTTCTTTTGCTGTCTCTTCCGGATTCATATAGTTCATATTGCAGCCCCAGAGTCTTACCGCAAGCTGTGCGAAGCGCATTACGTCCTGCTTCATAACATAGGTCATCCAGGCGGGGAATATAACTGCCAGTCCTGCACCATGAGCAACATCATAGAGTGCAGAAAGCTCATGCTCGATCATATGGCTTGCCCAATCCTGGTCACGGCCTACACCGACGATATTATTATGAGCCACCATACCGGCCCACATAATATTTGCTCTTGCTTCATAATTATTCGAGTCAGCAATTGCTCTAGGAACCTCTTTGATCATAGTCAGAAGGACTGCTTCACAGAGGCGATCGGTAATCTCCACATCTTTTGTATTGGTAAAGTAGCGTTCAAATACATGTGCCATGATATCGGTAGCTCCCGCAGCTGTCTGATAAGCCGGCAGTGTCTGTGTCAATTCGGGATTCAGGATCGAGAATACCGGACGAAGATGTTCACTTCCTGCACCTCGCTTCAACATTCCCTCTTCTTTCGTGATAACCGTGTCACCCGAGCCTTCGCTTCCTGCTGCCGCAATCGTGAGAACTGTGGCTACCTTGAGTGCCTTGGTAATTGGTTTATCTTCATAGAAATCCCAAAAATCTCCGTCATATACTGCACCGGCTGCAATCGCTTTTGCTGAGTCGATCGCGCTTCCACCTCCCACTGCAAGAATAAAGTCCACACCTTCTTTCTTACATAACTCAATTCCGGTATAGACCAGACCGCTTCTGGGATTCGGCTGTACTCCGCCCAGTTCGACATAACTGATATTCTCCTGGTTAAGTGATGCCTTTACTCTGTCTAATAATCCGGAGCGTACGACGGAACCACCGCCATAATGAATTAGAACCTTCGTACCTCCAAAACGACGTACATAATGGCCGGCTTCGTTCTCTGTATTCTTCCCGAATACAAAGTAAGTAGGACTATAAAAAGTAAAATTATTCATATTAAGCTCCTTTCCTATATATAAAGTTATAAGTAACTGATTTAGCACTAATATCATGTGTTAACTAGTCTGATATAATCATATAAGATTTATGTAAAAAATACCATGTATTTTTTTCTCTCCTTTTTGTATTTCACCATAATCCTTCTTACCCATTGCACATGAGAATGTACTTCGGGATGTTTTTTAACCTTCAACCGATCAATCGATTATAGCCTGCTAAAGGCAAGATTAGAAGTCGATTAAAACTGTGTTTTCAGGGCTTTGCGCCCTTGACAGTAAGAATGTGGAAAGTTATATTATGGTAGAGACTGTAAATTATGTATTCCCATTTGAAGCAAATGGCTTCAAATTAATGAAAACATGGAACAAACAGTGTAATAATGGGGGGACAAAAAACATGAGAATTAGTATAAGAAGAATTCTAGGAACAGCTGTATTTATTATTCTAAGCAGCTCACTTCTGGCCGGCTGTGGTTTCAATTACGTTATCAATGCCACTAACCGGCTTGATCGTGAAGATGCCAAAGAATTCGTGGTAGCGAAGACAGAAGTATCACCGATTACCGAGATCAGTATTCATACCGGTATCGCTCAGGTAGAATTGATCGAGGCTGATAAGTTCTATGTTGAGATTGATTATCTCTACTGGGAGGATGAGCCGGAATATTCCCTCGAGAATGGCAAGCTATTCTTCGATGACCGGGATTGCTTCCCGAATTCTTACTCCATCGATTTCAACCTCGATAACCGGATCAAGATCTATCTTCCTAAGGACAGCCATTTTGATGATATCAACATTGAAGATGCTTCCGGGGATGTGAGTTTGAATGGTTTTGTGGCCGATGAGTTGGATGTAACCGTATCCTACGGTGATTTCACGATGGAGGAAGCTGCAGCACTGGATACAGAGATCACCTTATCCTCAGGCTACAGTAAAATCAAAGATTTTCAGGCAAGAGATCTTAATTTCACGAATTCCTACGGAAATGCTGACTTTACTGATATTAACACCAAATCTTCCCGCCTTCCGGTCGACACCACCTATGACAACTTTAATATTGCTATGTCCAGCGGCGATGTAGATATTGCTGGTATAAACAGTAGCAAAGTAAAGATAACCAATTCCTACGGTGACATCGTTCTGGGCGATCTTACCACCGATGAGCTTGAATTGAAGTTGAGCAGTGGCAACTGTGTTCTGACAAGTGGCAAGGTAGCAAAGGCTTACATCAGCAACAGCTATGGCAATGTATCCTTGAACATATTAGGTGCCTTAGCCGATTACTCACTGGACTTAGATACTTCCTATGGCAAGATTAAGGTAGGAGAAAATCATTATGAGGATCATTATACGACAGATACCGATACCGGTAAGAAGATCCGAGCTGAGTTAAGCAGCGGTGATGTAACCATTGATTTTGTAGAATAGGATTTCACTATTAAGATAATACAGAAGGGAGAAAGATTATGATTATTACCACGACTCCTTCCATTGAAGGAAAACAGATTACAGACTACCTTGGTGTAGTTTTTGGAGAGGTTATCTCCGGTGTGGATTTTGTAAAGGATTTTGCAGCAGGGCTCTCTAATTTTTTCGGGGGTCGCTCCGGAACCTATGAGGAGGAGCTGATCCGAGCTAGAGAACAAGCGATGCAGGAGATGTCACAGCGTGCTTATCAGATGGGAGCGGATGCTGTCGTAGCAGTCGATATTGACTATGAAGTACTCGGAGCAAACAATGGAATGTTGATGGTTACTGCTTCCGGAACCGCAGTCAGAATTAGATAGTATCAGAATAGCAAAGAAGAGTTTATATTCCGTCCTTATGCACTGAATACCCATTCGTCTATTGTCGGATGAGACTGGTAAACGGTGAATAGAAAGAATATAAACTCTTCTCTTGTTAATATGATAAAATAATTATGCTTAATTATAATGTCAAAAGGTGCTACGCACTCTTCCTACTATAAGATATTGCTATTGTAAGCAAGTTTACATATCAATATCTTATAGCAGGAAAGCACCTATGGTGCTTTTGACATTTTAGTCACACTTACTATTACACTTACTTGACACTTCTGCGCACTTACTTTTAAGCTAAAATCTGTACCACAACCATTGTTAAGCACATTATGGTATACAGGATTGTGCCCAGATTGAGCAAGTAACCGGATTTTTTCTCCAAGGGTTTTTGAATTCGGTAAAGTCTGATCTTCTTAATATTAACGATCAAAAGTACCAGTCCGAGGGTTATACAGGTAAATACCCAAGCAACAAGAATCATGGAAAAGACAACATTCTGCTTCGTAGCAAATGGCGCAATTACCACACCCATGGAATTCACCAGAATATGCAACAAAATATTATACCGAATTGAATTGGTACGTATTGCCACATAAGCAAAGATAATACCAAGTGCTGTTGCGTAGAACATCTGAGCAACATTCATATGGAACAACCCAAATGCTATGGCCGAGAGCAGAATCGCCGGTATATCACCATATTTGCGCAGCTTATTTAATAACAGCTTGCGGAAGATAATCTCCTCAATGATCGGAGCAGCTAACGCAGCGTACAATACCCGAAAGATCAGATTACTGTCTATGAGTGCATCTGCCAAAGGATTAAGGTCCAGGAAGTTTCCACCCTTCAATAGAGCGATGAGAAAGGTTAAAAACACACTGAAGAAGTTCGTAATATACATTACTGCAGTACATACGAAGAAAATGACGATAAACTGTATTGGTTTCAGTTTCTTGACTTCTTCATGCTTTGGCTCAGGGATACGTCGAGTTAAGAAATAGAACACCGGTAATCCGATTCCGATCATTGAGATAGCGGTAAGTGCCCACATATACCAATCCGTTTCAGCGATCTGTGGCCAAAAAGTATAAATCGCAGCACCGATCAACTGCTGTGACAAAAGAACTGCGATACCCATCAGGAAGAGGGAGAAAGCCACTTTACTTAAGATGTTTGTAGTTGGTGCCTGAGGTTCCATTCCTTCTCCAAGGTATACCATTCCATAATCCGGTGGATATACACTTACGATCTGGTTTTTAACATACCCATTCGGATTTTGCACAGGCTGTCCATATGCCATGTACGACTGTTGATATCCATACGGTATTTGCGGGCGTTGATTTAATCATATCTGCCCGAGGAACTGGAATTCATGATAGCACAGACTACCTTATGGCCGTCTTCCTCTGCTGCTGCGATCAGGCACCTTCCTGCCATCGTACTGGTACCGGTCTTTAAACCGATCGCTTTGGAATAATACTGTGCATAGCCTCGTTTGATTAATTTATTCGTACTATACCAGGTTACATCCTCTCCACTGGGAAATATGTTGCGGGAATCCGACTGGTCACACACTTCAACAATCGTCTCATTGCATGCCGCTGCTGCACCAATTAGTCCCATATCATAGGCGGTGGTATATTGGCCAATGGCATCATAACCATCCGGAGACTTAAAACAACTGTTCTTCACCCCATGAGTCTTTGCCTCAAGATTCATGAGACGTCCAAATTCCGCAATAGCCTCTTCTTTTGTTGCGGTTTCATTCTGTAGAGATTTCCGACCAACATAGGCACCGATTGCATAAGCCGCATCATTACCGGAAGGCAATAGCATTCCGCATAAGAGATTGCGAATCGTAAGTACCTGCCCCTGTCTCAGATAGGCGATGGTAGAACCGGTCCCAATCATTGTGATCTCGTCACCGACGGTAACCTCCTCGTCCTCTGTGCACCAATCCAGTGCCACAAGAGCAGTCAGTAGTTTTGCCGTACTGGCTGGAAATACTGCCTGCAAAGCATTTTTATAATAAAGGATTTCCTTCGTATCTGCATCGAATAAAATTGCAGATATTGCATCTACATCAATACTGGGATTCGTAATATTGAACGCTTCTTCTTGTTCGCTGTCCATCGAGATCTCGGGAATATAGGACATATAATCCACTTTATCACAGTCATAGATCAGCTGTGGTGCTTCCGCTGCGGGAACGGAGGTACTGAAGGTATCTTCTGAATTCTTATCGTCCGAATTGCTTCCATCGGCAGTCTTTGGCACAGATGAAGCATTTTTCTCAGAGGTCCCCCCTTGATCACTGGGATTTGTACTGAGCCATGGTTCCTCAGTTAAGACATCCGCTCCTCCTGCCTGTGTCGTGTTCCCTTGAACAAGCTCAGGTTCCTTCGTGATCTCCGGTGAATCCTCGGCTGCAAGATCTGTCTTATCGGTACCTTCCCCGGAAGTTATCTGATTAGTCTCCTCTTTCGTAGCATCTGTCTTCTGTTCCTGCTGTGAATAGGAACCGTCCCCCAGGCTGATGAAGTAGCTAGCGCCGGCGAATAATGCTGCCACCACCAGACAAGCGAATAATAATAGCCCCAGTATACTCTTCTTGCTCATAGCATTCTCCTTATTGTACCAATATTATGTCTAGCCAGTCAAAGAGGGACGTTACTAATTTGCACTATTAACGTCCCCATTATTATTCTGTCTTAATTTTAATATTAGTATACCGAGAATGCAACTACTTTTCACTATTCAATATCAATTCTTACGCTACCGACACCACCGTCAACCTCGATCGAATGATCTGCAAAGCGGTTGGTATGTTCTTGCTCCTCGATCTTCTTTCCATTGACACGAACCGTACCGACACCGGACTCAACGTCGAGATCATAATCATTAATATTGCCTTTTAACTTCAAGGATACTTCACCGACACCACAGTTGAATTTGTTCTCTTCCAGTAGAGTACCACTGATGAATACATTACCAACTCCACATTCGAAGCTGGTATCCATGAAGGTCACGTCCTCTAAATCAATGGAACCCACACCACCTTCAAATTTTACTCGGTCTGCCTTAAGAGTGGAACCCTTGATGTTTCCTGCACCGGCTGAGATATAGAGGTAGTCTGTGGACAGATTCTCCATTGTAACAGCTCCGGCTCCTGACTCGATCCGAACCTCATCCGCCATAAAATCCGAAGGTACGTATATGGTAATCTTCGAATTCGGGCTATTAAAGCCATTGATGTCAAATCCAAAGAAATGGAACCCGGATTCATTGTCACTTACCGTCAGTGTACCACTTGCATCTACTTCTGCTTTAAAGCCTTCGAATACATCAACGCCTTCCACACGGAAGGTATCTCCGGTCATGATCTTCAGATTACCTGTAGAGTTATCAATATCAAGGCCGGTGACCCCGGTAAAGGTCTCATCAAAATTAACTGTTTTAATATCTGAATCATTAAACTTCATTCCGGAATGGAAACCGCCGGAGCGAAAGCCACCGGAGGAGAAGGTCACAACTGCATATACCATATTCACCATAAAGGTGATGATACCGATAGCAAGCAGGATCGCAAATCCAATCGCGCAATATTTTATAACTCTCTGAAAGCTGTTCATTTAATATCGATACCTCCAAACATACAGGTGGAATTAAGATAAATAGTGGGCGCTGTAGGATCCGTGGTTTGTGTATGCTTATTGCTTACACCTCCGAAGATCGGAACATTATTGGTCTTAACCTTCACATTGCCCGGCAGATAGATATCAATTCCTCCGAAGATTGCAGAGGCATTAATCTCTACATCACCGGTGATCTGCGCTTCTCTTAAATCCAATACAATGGCACCGAAGGCTGTACTTAAGCTGGTTCCGATAAACTGCTCTGTAATATGAACGTGATTACTGCTAAATATTGCACTGTATTCGGATTTGTTTATATTAGTATAATTTGTACCGTTGGGTGCACCATTTGTACTGTCGCTGTAATTATAGTTCTGATCGTAATTTATCTTCTTACGAAATGCTCCCTGAAACATAATACGGATACCGATGAATACAAGAATAATCGGTAGGATTAGCTGCCAGATATTAAAGTGAAAATCCAATTGATAATTCATAAGTAATAATACGCCGATGATAAAACCAATCGTGGATCCGGTGGAAAATCCGGTCTGGATCATGCTGATAAAGCAAGGAATGATAATTAATAACGTCCACCATCCGTCAAAAAATAGCTGGAAGTCCCAGATATTCATTACATTACCGGCAATTCCAACGCCGATCAGGATAAAAAATAGTCCCCACAATACATTCGAAAATTTGTTTCTCATTTTAATTCCTCCCAATTATTTGCGCTATTTTGGCTATATTTGGCTGCGTTTACGCAACCATCATACTTCATATAACGAGGAACTTCAATAAAAACCTTCAACATTTAATCATATTTTAATCGTGATCACAAATAATGTGGATCATCTATTCAGGCCAGCAGAAATATTTAAAAACAGACCTTGAAAGCTTGCTTTCAAAGGGCTGATTTTAATTATTTCTATTGGATTAATCCAATACAGCTCAGAAATCCACAGGATTTCTGAGCCTGGCCTGAATAGTTACTGAAAATGATAATAATACTTCAAAGTATTCGAATCATAAATGCCATAAATCTGATTCACTCGAATAAATGTTTCACCTACACGTACCAGATTATTCTTCAGCATCTGATTGAGATCCGAGGTATTAACCTCGTTATAGGTAATCTCATATTGACTACCCGGACCTGTGTTTTTCCATGGCATAAGCTGTATGGGTCTGGCTGAATTCGTAAAAGTATTGTCCCTGATTACCGGATGTATCACTCCGCTGGCAAGAACCGCCCGCTCCGTACCCATACCTGAATTCACATTACTGATCGAATTACCGGTGATGGTCGGTGTCTTCCAATTAATAATTCGAATGGCATCGGAATCCGTATTTTCGATTATATTATTGAGAATCTGTATATTCTCATGATATTTACCACCACTATATTTGTGAGTGCCGATGGCTCTCTCCAGATCTTTGAAATTATTATTCCGGATTATTACGTCCAAATCCGGTGTGCAGTCATAACTGGTCCAATCAACATGAAGTCCTTCGGTGCTTCTATCCGGAGTATCAATGTTAATTGCTTCCTTAATTCCGGTCTGTGAAGGTTTATGACCGGCAAACGTATTCTTCTCAACTACAACAGACTTCGAAGCATCCAACTCGATAAAATGCCCACCTTGCATATTGGTAAAGGTAATTCCGCTGATGGTAATGTTTGAATTATGTACCAGAATCAAGCCGATGGCTCCACTGACATAGTTCAGATCAATGGTTGCCTTCCCCTCGCCCAGGAATTGAATGTCATGTTCTCCTGAATAACCCGAGTATCCACCTACAATTTTGGATTTGGAGGGCGCCGCCAGCTGAAACAAAGAGGAGGAACTATCTAATGCAGTTGTTCCGGTAGCCTCTGACTTACGGATGATCGCACCGTCCTTCAGATAGATTGTGATATTTGAAGCCACATAAAGGGTATTACAGATCTCATATGTTCCGGCACTCAGAGTGAGAGTGCCTCCTCCCACCTTTTCTAATTGCTCTAAATAAGAACGCAACACATAGTACTGTTTTGAGGAACTGTTATAGGTACTATAATTTTTGAAAGTGTTCTGAAATGGCTCTGAGGATGGGTTGATAGTAAAAGATCTCACCGATTGGTCAGAGATCTCCCATCGCTCGGTATTCTGAGTGAATTCATTATAAACCTGATTATACCGGATAAAATATTCCTTCATCTCAAGCAAGGTGTTTTTCAACATGTCTGCCTTGTTCCCGTCGTCGATTGTGTTATAGGTTATGGCATAGTCTGATCCACTGTTCGTATTCTTAGCTGGCATGATCTGAATCGGACGGTCCGAGTCACGGAATACATTCCCTGTGATTGTGGGATACTTGACACCACTGAT
>JAGFXQ010000383.1 GCA_017861355.1 Bacillota bacterium | reverse complement strand
CTTTGAAGTGGAAGGTACGATCATCTCGGTACAGTACCGTAAATATGCCGTTCATCCGGCACCGGTGGCAAAGCTGGTAATTGACAGAGAAGAAGAGAAGACAGTGATTTTAGATGCTAATTTTGATGAGACCTGGGGAGACTGTCTGTATCTTCAGGATATCCGGGTGGATCTGGCACCCGGTAAGCATGTGGTAGAGATAACCATAATGGATGAAGTGCCAGAAAAGGCTTTCTATTTAGCCTCTGTAATCACGGCATAATTGGTAAACCGGGGTGCAAAAGAATATCTTTGCATCCCTTGTCTTACTGCCTATTTCAAGTGTTCCGAGGAGGACATCAGAGCCCGCATCACCCAATTGAAGGCAATGGGGTGCACGTTGTTCTGATCAAGACCTCAATCAAGGTAGTGTAATATTTCCGCAGAGATGGCAGGTGGATTTTCACTTGCCTTTCCCTTCCTCGTAAGAAGAACTCGGTCGGCCGGTCTGCGGAAAATCCACCTACCATCTCTGCGGAAATATGTTTCAGACTGAATATAAGCTTTATGAGTTGGTTGATCTTTGGATCTTTGAACGATTTATACATGAAGAGTTGATGAATATATCTCATCTGGTTGATCTATATCAGAACATTTATTAAGAACAAACCAACCAGAATGAACGAAATAGAAGGGCTTTTATTGTAGTGGGAGGTTGTGCTGTTTTAAGAAGGATAGTTTATCCCAATAGCCACGTTGGAAGATTATCTTGTTGTTTACAACCTGAAAAAAGCCGCAGCCTCTCAGGCCTAACGGGTCACGCCACTCTAATATTGCCCATTGTCCATCTTCGAAGATATTTTCGACTATACAGACCATTTTTGCCTGAGCAAATTCCTGCTCAAACGTACTCTTAATGGCGTCTTTCCCGATTACCGGCTCATTGGCTACCTGATGGTTGATGGCATTATCATCATATAGAGCGGCAATAGCTTCAGTATCTGCGTTGTTAAAAACATCGACCCACTGACAAAGTACATCCTTTGGCTTCATTTGAAATCCTCCTTATAATGTGTTGTTTACTTATATTATAGTGCGATTGGTATGTGAAAAAAAAGGGAAAATTGCATGAAAGACAGAATTTTGACCTATTTTTGATTTGATAGAAAGGAGCAGCCTATGTGGTTGAAGGGTTTTACCTATGGATGGCATTGTAAGAGAGGGGCTTATCGTACTGAGCAGGCAATCAAGTCTCAGGATCTGCTCTTTGATTTGGGAATTAATTGGATGGCACTGGCTTTTTCGGTGGAACAGAAAAGCTTTGCTTCTACGGAGATATATTTTGACTACCGTAATACAATTACGGATAAGGATATCATGTTTGCGATCAACCGAGCGCATAAGAGAGGTGTTAAGGTGTGTCTCAAGCCAGTGATTAACTGTGGAGATGGCATGTGGAGGGCGTTGATTGATTTTCCGGATGCTGACATGATGGGGAAAGACCGCTACTGGAATCTTTGGTTTGAACATTATGGTGCTTTCTTGTGCCATTATGCAGAGATTGCAGAGGATACGGGCTGTGAGATGTTCTGCATCGGCTGTGAGATGAGTGGTACAGAGAGAAAGGATGATCATTGGCGAACCTTGATCAAGAAAATCAGAAGTATTTATACAGGACCGATCGTATACAATATGAATCATGGCAGAGAAGACGAAGTGAAATGGTTTGATGCGGTAGACTTCATCGGAATCAGTGCATACTTTAAAGTGGGCCAAGTTCCGCAGGATACCAAAGAAAACATGCTTGAGGTATGGAAGCATGTCGGAAGACAGACGCAAGAGCTGAGTGAACGTTATCAGAAGCAGATAATTTTCATGGAGATCGGTTGCCGAAGTGCAAGTGGATGTGCGATGATGCCGTGGGATTTTACCTACACTGAATTAGAGCGGAGCGAGGAGGAACAGGCGAACTTTTATGATTCCTGCCTGACGGCGTTTGCCGATAAGCCGTGGTTCGCCGGTTCTTTCTGGTGGGATTGGAGTACAGAGGTCTATGATACCGAAGAGGAAGCGAAGCGAAATACCGGCTTTGATATTCATCTTAAGCAAGCAGAAGATGTTCTGAGACGATGGTATTCTTAACTTTGCTTCGTTCGTTATTTACCGGCTACGACATCGTAGGGCCAATCGATGATGCCTCCAAAATCATATATCTTAGTGTAACCTAAGTCGCTAAGGTCTTGCGCTGCGTGCGCACTTCTCCTGCCACTGCGACAATACACCAAAATGGTTGCATTCTTATCAGTTAATAATTCTTCCGCTTTTGCAGAGATTTCATTGTCAGGGATTAGTATAGCACCTTCAATATGACCTTCCTCATATTCCTCCGTAGTTCGGACATCTAAGATGATTGGCTGATCTGAATCCATCATTTCCTTGGCTTTCTCGGCAGTAATCTTCTCGAGAACCGGTGCTACGGAATCGGAGGAGGTGGATGATATATTTGATTCCTCCCGGGTCTGATTTGTGGTGTTCTGTTCCTCCATACTGCAGCCGGACAGGGCAAAGATCAGTATGGATATGATTGCCGCTATATTAAGATTCTTTATCATAATAACTTAATGTACCTCCTTTATGCTTTGGCTTTACCAAGTTTGTTATCATACTGTAATAGCACAGACGATTATGATGCCGCAACCATAAGTCCAAGAACAGCACCATAGATGGTAGAACTGATTGGATTTTTGGTAATTGGGCAAGTTCCGGTCGGACAACCTACAATCTTATAGTATAAAAATCCCCCTGCAGCTCCGAGTACGGCACCAATTAATAATTTTAGAATCGATTGCATTTAGTTTCCTCCTGGTATTTTCGAATAGTATGAACCGATTATACCAGAAGTATTTGATTGTCTCTGTGATGTTATCACCGGCAGTTGATTTAAGCTTCATTATACCAAAGGATAAGTGATATATTTCGAAAAAGCAAGCATAAACCAAGCTTAAGCCTGATATAGATTAGTGAAGGTAATATTGCAAACTATATTAAGGGGAAGCTATGGACGAATATGAGATGAAGAAAAGAATCTATGGTTACATAAAGGAGATATGCCATTATAGTCAAATGCAGGTATTTGCAACATCTTATTATCAGAAGAACTATTTTCAGATGCAGATTGATGATGCAACCAGTGCTTTGATCAGCATGTATATGGATATATGGAGAATGCCTGAACACAGGGGAGAGAACCGCGGATACCGAAATCAGGAGTTACGGGATCAAACTGTACAAC
>JAGFXQ010000382.1 GCA_017861355.1 Bacillota bacterium | reverse complement strand
GGGAAATGATAGGGTCCATAGTTGTTGGAACAGCGACTAATCGTAACAGGCAGTCCATAAGTACGATGATAAGCTAACACCAGCAAATCAGCGCCTGCCTTGGAGGAGCTGTAGGGGCTGCTGGTATGGATCGGTGTCTCTTCCGTGAAGAACAGATCCGGTCGGTCAAGTGGCAGGTCACCATACACTTCATCGGTAGAAACCTGGTGATATCTCTTGATACCATACTTACGACAGGCATCCATAAGGACAGCAGTACCCATGATATTCGTATCCAGGAACACTTCCGGATTCTCGATCGAACGGTCTACATGACTTTCTGCTGCAAAGTTAATAACGATATCCGGTTGTTCCTCATCAAACAGCTGATAGACTGCTGCTCGGTCAGTAATGCTTTCCTTTACAAAACGAAAATTCGGTTGCTTCATCACAGGTGCGAGAGTGGACAAATTACCTGCATATGTAAGGCTATCCAGACATACGATGCGGTAATCCGGATATTTGTTCATCATGTGGAATATAAAGTTACTTCCGATGAATCCGGCACCTCCGGTTACAATAATGGTCATATTAAATCCTCCTAATATCAGTGGTTTTTATAGTTCTTTGAGTATCTGTTACTATTATAAAAGGTGACGTTAGGTCACCTTCAAGTGTTTTTTACAAATTTTCAAATTATTTTCTTGCCTTCAATTATTGCCCATCTTTTCCCTTGATTCGCTTGCCTTTTGGTCTAAATTTTGCTTCGTTCATCTGTTTTCTGCAGATAAATATTCCTGCTTCCTTGGTAATGTGAAAACCATGCTTTGTCTTCTTCTCGACAAATGCGCGGAAATCCTTATAATTATCCAGTATATATTGATTTTGATTGCCGTGGCAGGATAGAATATATTCAATTAAGGGTTCCGGCTGAGTTACCATAAGCTCGTCCGGATATAGATATTGCTGGCATTCTGCGAAGTAAGGGTGCAGAAGTTGATTACCATTTGCCAGTCCAAATCGTTCATATAGGATATCTGCTGATAACGAGATGCGATTATCAAAAGTCTTCACCAACTGACTGATTTCCTTCATATGATTAGCACTATACGTACTGCATAGGAAGGTTCCGCCGGGTTTTAGAACTCGACTGATTTCGGAAACTACCTGTGAAATATCATTACAGTAGAAGAGCAAATGGTTAGCAATAACGATATCAAAACTGTTGTCTAGATGGGGAATATGATGACAATCAAACGATTGGTAGGTAAAACGGGAATCCTCCTGACCAATCGCTCTTCTGGCATCACGTAGCATCCCATCTGAGATATCGGAAAGGATTATGGAGATATCGGAGGGCAGTAGAGACAGATTCTCGGTCCATAGCGCTCCACTTCCGCAGCCAATTTCCAGAATCCGCTGTCCGGGTTGTATATTGCATTGCTTATAGATCCAGGGAAACCAGCCGAGCTCATTCACCGCATAGAGTCGATGCAGATTAATCCTGGCAGCGATATTGGTGGCGTTCTGATACTGACTCTTCAGGCTCTTCTCAATATTGGTAGCATGGATCAGTTTAAGCATCTGGCTCCAATTAATGTTGTTCTCTGTCTTAAGAGCGTAGGCTGTATCCTGGATTGCTTCTGCTGCAGAATGCAATTGTTCGATCCGGTCTTGAATCAGTTTAAGCTGAAGATTAAGCGATTGAAGTAGGACTGGAGGATCGATGTCCTTAATCGTCATATCCCGGATATCCTCTAAGGAGAAGCCAAGGAATTTGAACAGGAGGATCTGCTGCAGCCTGGCCAAATCCTGATCAGAATAATAGCGAGCACCGGAGGGGCTTACCTGAGAGGGCTTTAGAATATTCTGTTTATCATAAAAACGTATGGTGCGAATTGATACATGAGCCATCCGGGCGAATTCACCGGAGGAATAATAGCCGGAGACTTTCATTGATCGGGACCTCTTCTTTCCTTATTATATTAAATACTTAACCTGACTTCTTATGATTGTATAATATCAGGGATATATTAATTGAAAATAATTAATTATGCTTACTAACAACAATATAAAACAATTATAATAAGAATGGAATAAGGAAACAATGCTTTTTGAAAGAAAGAATGGACTAGTACAATTAGTCATGGTAAAATATATCTAAAGTATGGGTAAAAGCTCACTTTTACCAGAAAAAAGCTTGACACACACGGCAACATGTAATATAATTATGAATCGTGACGTGAGAATATTTGAACCAATGCCCCGGTAAGAATATTTGAGATCGTGAAGAGTATAAAATGACTAAAAATCAGTGTTTTATCAGGACACTGACCGTCATTAAGTAAGAATAAAATTCGAGAACAAATTTTCATAAGGAGGTAAACCCATGAAAAGTTTTATGGCTAGTCCAGCAACAATTGAAAGAAAATGGTACGTAGTTGATGCTACAGGACATACATTAGGTCGTCTCACTTCAGAGATCGCAGCAATTTTAAGAGGCAAGAACAAGCCTACTTTCACACCTCATATTGACACAGGTGATTATGTAATAGTTGTGAATGCAGACAAGATCAAGGTTACAGGTAAGAAGATGGGTCAGAAAATCTATTACAATCACTCCGATTATCCGGGTGGTATGAGAGAGACCACTTTAGCTGAGATGATGGCTAAGGATTCTACCGAAGTAATCAGACTTGCAGTAAAGGGAATGCTTCCCAAGGGACCCTTAGGAAGATCCATGATCACAAAATTACATGTATTCTCTGGTGCTGAGCACACACATGCAGCTCAGAAGCCGGAAGTATTAGTTGTTAAATATTAATCAGAGAGGTTGAAAGGAGGAAATAACATTGGCTAAAGCAAAATATTACGGAACCGGAAGAAGAAAGAGCAGTATCGCAAGAGTATACCTTGTACCTGGTACAGGTAAGGTTACCATTAATAAAAGAGATATGGATACTTACTTCGGTTTAGATACATTAAAGTTAATCGTTCGTCAGCCTCTGGCTCTTACAGAGACTCAGGATAAATTCGACGTTTTAGTAAACGTTAAGGGTGGCGGTTTCACTGGTCAAGCTGGTGCAATCAGACATGGTATCTCCAGAGCATTATTACATGCAGATGCTGATTACCGTCCTACACTCAAGAAGGCAGGTTTCTTAACAAGAGATCCTAGAATGAAGGAAAGAAAGAAGTACGGCTTAAAAGCAGCTCGTCGTGCTCCTCAGTTTTCAAAGAGATAAGCAGTTACCTGCGAATTCAAAGTATACAAAATGCCCTGGAGAGTTTACTCTCCAAGGGCTTTTTTTATACTTTGGAATTCGTAA
>JAGFXQ010000381.1 GCA_017861355.1 Bacillota bacterium | reverse complement strand
AATCGTGTTCATCAGCGCCAGACAAAGTGAGGACGATGTCTTGATCGCTTTGAACATCGGCGGAGATGACTATATTCAGAAGCCTTATTCCTTAAGTATTCTTCTGGCCAAAGTCCGTATCGTCTTAAAACGCCAAAGTGAGACACAGGTAGCTTCAACACCGGCTCCTACCGGCTTAGTTCTGGACGAGAATGCCATGAAGGTATTCGTCGATGGTACGGAAGTAAGGCTGAAAGCAAAGGAATTTAAACTACTACATTATCTGTATCAGAATAAGAACAAGGTAATTCCCAAGAAGGAGCTCTTCGATAATGTGTGGGGTGACGAATTCTTCAGTGACGGAACCTTGAACGTACATATTCGTAAGATTCGAGAAAAGATAGAAAGAAATCCAAATGAGCCTGTCTATATTCAGACCGTCTGGGGTACGGGGTATCGATTGGAATTATGAAGCTGCGATATCTTATTCTCCTGGTCAATATCAGTTTATGTGCAATCATACTATACTGCACCCTGCAGCTAAAGTCGCTGGAGTACCACGCGGATTACCTTCCAATGGTCAATGATCGATACATGTCAGTGCAGCAAGGTCTGACCAAGGGTGTCTCCGCTGCTACTCTGATGTCGGATTATGATTGTACCATCTTACCTGTTTCGTCTCCGGATTATACCTCCGTGCTATACGAAAGCATCGATGATGGTGATATTATTCTTGATTATATACAAGACGATCGTCTGCTGGGTAAGATTATATTTGAGAGGAATAATGATTCCTTCCGAAATCTCAAGGATCAGATTCTACGGATCTGTTTTGTTACAATTGGCATTCTTCTTCTCGTCATCGACTTCACTATTCTTATGATCTACCTTCAGATTCTGAGGCCCTTCCGAAGATTGAAGAATTTTGCCACCAATCTCTCCATCGGTAATCTTGATATCCCTCTCTCTATGCAGAAGGATAATTATTTTGGTGCATTTACGGAGAGCTTCGATATCCTGCGGGAAGAACTGAAGAAGGCGAGAGAAAGTGAATATCAGGCAAATCGCAGTAAGAAGGAGTTAGTCGCAAGCCTCTCTCATGATATCAAGACACCGGTGGCTACCATCAATGCTCTATGTGAGATTCTGGAGATTAAGCTCCAATCCGATGAGAATATCGAGAAGATTAAGACGATCCATCAGAAATCGAATATGATCGACCACCTAATCAGCAATATGTTCCATGCCACCTTATCCGAGCTTCAGATACTGAAGGTGACCCCCATCGAGGAACCCAGCACGGTACTGACCGATATCCTTCATGATATGGAACAGATTTATCCGATCCGTGTCCAGAACGAGCTCCCGGAGTGTCTGATCCTCTGTGACAAGCTTCGCCTGACTCAGGTCATAGATAATCTGCTTACGAATTCCGCAAAATACGCCAAGACACCGATCCATATCTCCTATCAGGAGACGAAAGATCATCTACTGCTTGAGGTTCGGGATTTTGGAACTACTGTGGAGGATCTTGACCTTCCCCTCGTATGTGAGAAGTTCTATCGGGGCGGCAATGCTGTAGCCCAATCCGGCTCCGGCCTTGGGCTGTACCTGTCCAAGCAATTCATGGAGGGGATGGGCGGTGAATTACGCTGCGAAAAGGATCATGGCTTTGTAGTACACCTGGCTCTACAAAAGGCATGAATAAATCTGCAGATTACCGAAGCAAAACCTGAAGCAGACTTTTGATACAATAATTTTGATTCATCCTCCGGAGAATTAAGAAACTGATAAGGATTTCATAATAAACTGGAAAAGACTTGTTAATAAAATCCGTGCTATGATTAGCGTGTGTTAAGGCAAAGGCTTTATCACACGCTTTTGTTAAAAGTAAGAAACACTTCAACGTCTGTGCTTGTGAAACCAGTGTATGGGAATCACCTGCCACAAAATATAGAACGAGAGCTGCCACCCAATTTCATGGGCTTGCAGCGGAATGGAGTATAAACATGAATACCATATTACAAACAAAGGACTTATGTAAATCCTATTCGAATGGAAAGCAAATGCAGCATGTACTTAAGAATCTGAATATCGAGATTGGGCAAGGAGATTTCACCGTAATTATGGGAAGTTCCGGTTCTGGCAAGTCTACCCTGCTCTATGCCCTATCCGGTATGGATAAGCCTTCTCTCGGTAAGATCAGCTTTCAGGAGACGGACATCTCCAAATATTCCAACGATCAACTGGCAATCTTTCGCCGCGAGCATTGCGGCTTCGTATTCCAACAGGTGCATCTGAATGATACCATGAGTATTCTGGATAACATTGTCATCTGCGGTCTCCTGCTTAATCGCAACCGTGTCGAAGTACTTCAGAGCGCTAAGGAATTATTAGCAGCCGTGGATCTGAATGAGGATTGTTATCACAAATATCCGGCTCAGTTATCCGGTGGTGAAGCACAGAGGGTCGCCATCGTTCGTGCTTTGATTAATAAGCCCGAGATCATCTTCGCCGATGAGCCTACCGGCGCTCTGAACTCCACGAATTCTTCCTTGGTGCTGGATATCCTGACGGAGCTGAATGAAGATGGTCAAAGTATCGTCATGGTTACTCATGACATCAAGTCGGCGAGACGTGCTAATCGTGTGCTGTACCTGAAGGATGGAGTAATTGAAGCTGAGCTTAACCTGGGCAAATATGTGAAGAATGATCCGAAGCGGCATGCAATGACACGTGAGTTCCTTGATCGCATGGGATATTAAGAAGGGCAGGTTTTATTATGAAATTATTAATGTTAGCAAGAAGCAGCATCCGGAAGAATCGCAGTTCAGCGATTACTCTCTTATTTCTTATTATTACAGCAACCTTATTTCTATATATCGGGTTACATGTCTTATTTAATCTGGGCGGTTTTCTGGATAAAAAGCATGAATTCGTGAACGGAGCTGATTTTGTGGCTTTTGCGCCTCAGGTATACAGTGACTATGTGGCTGATGTCATGAGCGGGACCGGACAGTTGGACACTCTGGAGCAAGAGGAAGCCATCATCTATCACACGGGTTCGATACAGAATAAGAGGGTTCAAGCGAAGCCTCAGAGTCTCGGTATCATCCTTATGAACGCAGATAAAGAACCTAAGATTCAGAAGTTCAAAGTAATTGACGCTGCCGATCAGATGACAGAGGACTCCATCCTTGTCCCCTACTCTCTTAAATCCGTCCACGGTTATCGGGTCGGAGACACTGTTGAGATCAGCTTCCAGAATCGGGTAAATACATTCACCATCTATGGCTTTTATGAGGATATCTTCTTCTCTACGTCAGCGAATATCAGCTTCTATAAATGCTTTGTGCCGGGTCCGTCCTTTCAGAAGC
>JAGFXQ010000380.1 GCA_017861355.1 Bacillota bacterium | reverse complement strand
TCTTTCAATACATAGGAGATGTTGCTTATCATGCATTTCTGCCTGTTCTTGCGGTTATTATCACAGGCCTTGGAGGAATTATGGGCATGAGAGCAAATATGATCAACCAGCTTGGTGAAGATTATATCGTGATGGGAATTGCCAAAGGCGTACCGGATCGTAAAATCATGTTTGGTTACGGTGCCAGAAATGCTCTTCTGCCTGTTGTTACATCACTTGCGATGCAGATCGGCTTTCTGTTAGGTGGCTCCTTGATTGTTGAATTGGTTTTTAATTATCCCGGCTTAGGTCAAATCATGGTCATGGCGATCAGCAGAAGAGATTATCCTTTGATGCAAGGAATTCTGCTCATGACAACCATCGTGATGCTTACCGCGAACTTCATTGCAGACATCAGTATCATGATCCTGGATCCGAGAACTCGAAGACAAGGTGTAAATGGAAACTGATTGAAAAAGGAGACAGTGAAAATGAAAAAAATATGGAATAGTAATATAATGCGCTTTTTCAGAAATAGTCCCAAAACAAGTGTTGGAGCTATTCTGGTACTTATCATTCTTCTCCTTACCATTGGGGCTAATCTGTTTACGAATATTGATCCTACCCATAGATTTGTTGACGAATATCACGTCGTACCTTCCGGTACGCATATCTTAGGTACAACTCAATTGGGTAATGATGTATTTGCTCAAACCTTGTATGGAGGTCGCGTATCCATTCTGGTAGGTATCTTTGCAGGAGTTCTTACTGTGTTCTTGGGAATTGTGTTCGGGATTACCTCAGGCTATTTTGGTGGATGGTATGATAACGTAATAACAACCTTCATCAATATCATTATGGTTATACCGAATATCGTCTTGTTACTGATCATTGCAGCGCTTTTAAATGGGGTATCGCCATTCCTGATTAGTGTTATTATCGGACTGACTTCCTGGCCCTGGAACGCTCGTGTACTAAGGGCTCAGACCATGAGCTTAAGAAACAGAGAATTTGTCTATTCGGCGGAAACCTTAGGCGAATCAAAGCTTAGAATCCTTTTTGTAGAGATTATGCCCAACATGCTTTCGATTATCAGCTCTGCCTTTGTTAGCACCCTGATCTATGCGATTATGGCGAGTGCTACTCTTGAGTTCATCGGCTTCGGTGACCCGCTTTCCTGTACCTGGGGAATCATGCTTTTCAATGCCAATAAATCCGGAGCATTGACCAGCGGTGCGTGGTGGGAATTACTTGGTCCCATCTCCGGAATCGTTCTGTTTGGTGTAGGACTTACCTTAATCAACTTCTCCATCGACGAAGTATCCAATCCGAAATTGAAGGCACAGAGAATTATGAGAGCTTATTATAAGGTGAAAAAGTTACAGGCTAAGGCAATGAAGAAATTAAGCTTGAATAACACCAAATAGGAAGGAGGAACGCTGAAAGATGGATGACTTATTAACGGTAAAAGAACTTAGTGTTGATTATGTGACATCAAAAGGGGGACATGTCAGAGCGGTAGACAATGTCAGCTTTTCAATCAAAGAGGGTCAAAGCTTTGGCCTTGCAGGGGAATCAGGCTGTGGTAAGAGCACGATTGCATACTCTTTAATGAGATTGCACAGGCCGCCGGCAATCATATCCAATGGACAAATTATCGTCGGAGTAAATGATATCGTACATATGTCGGAAGAAAATGTTCAGCAGCTGCGCTGGAGCGAGATTGCTATGGTATTCCAATCGGCCATGAACTGTCTGAATCCCGTGGTAACCATGGAGAAACAGTTTTATGAAATATTTAAGTACCATGGGATAGCCTACAATAAAAATGAATACCGAAAGAGAGCAGAGGAGCTGTTATCCTTTGTAGGAATTCCTCCGGAAAGATTAAAAGATTATCCCCATCAATACTCGGGTGGTATGCGCCAGAGAGCAGTCATTGCAATGGCATTGGCGCTTCGACCAAAGCTTCTTATCTTAGACGAACCTACCACTGCACTTGATACTGTGGTACAAAGGGATATCCTACAGTGTATTTACGACCTGAAGAGAGAATTAAAATTCTCGATTCTTTTTATTACACATGATATCAGTTTGATGATGGAATTTTGTGACACAATAGCGATTATGTACGCCGGAAAGATTGTAGAACAGGCTTCTTCGGAGACGATTCTGCATCATCCAAGACATCCGTATACCTACGGCCTAAAGAACTCATTTCCTTCTTTAAAAGGGGAAGTGAAGTATATGGAAGGAATACCGGGGACACCACTCGATTTAAATGCAATCCCTGTGGGCTGCAGATTCCAGGATCGTTGTTTCCGAGCTTGCAAGGAGTGCTTTACTAAGGAGCCGGAGATTAGTACCACGAAGGACGGGTTCTTTTACTGTCATAATCCATTAGATGCCACTTAACTACCAAACGCAATGTATCAATTATATGAGGTGCGAGATGAAAGAAGAAAAGCAAGCAATATTAAGTGTAAATAATGTTGTGATGGATTTTAAGATTGGCGGAAAATCTATCCTGTCGAAGAAGAAAACGTTACGTGCTTTGAATGATATCACCTTTGATTTATATAAAGGTGAGGCATTAGCAATTGTCGGTGAGTCAGGATGTGGGAAATCTACGATATGCAGGGTTGCAATGAGATTTTACAATCCAACCTCGGGAACCATGACTTTTGAAAACAATGACATTCATAAATTGAAGGCCAGAGATTTGAAATACTATCGTCAAAAAGTACAGATGATTTTCCAGGATCCTTTTTCCTCCCTAAATCCATTGCATAATATATATTATCATTTGGAGAGACCACTGAAGTTATACCATCCTTCCGATAAAGTCACGATGAAGAAGCAGATGGATGAGTATCTGACTTTGGTAGGGCTGGTTCCGCCGGAAGAGCAAGGAAGTAAAAATCCTCATCAGCTATCCGGTGGGCAAAGACAGAGAGCATATTTGGCAAGAATATTGTCTGTAGGTGCAGAGGTTATCTTCGCGGATGAGCCAACATCTATGTTAGATGTATCCATTCGACTGGGAATTCTAAACCTTATGAACAAATTGAAAAAAGAGAATAACAAATCTTTTATCTATATTACGCATGATATAGCCACTGCCAGGTATTTTGCGGATCGGATAATTGTTCTGTATGCCGGGCATATGGTTGAATGGGGTGATGTGAATAAGGTTATTGTCAATCCTAAAGGATAAAGAATCCGAAGTTACTTTTTGGACGCCGGAAAGCAAAGGATGCCCCTTCAAGAGCCGTTGTCCTGTAGCTCAGGAGAGATGTTCCCAGGAATTGCCTGAGGTAAGAGAAGTTAGCGAGGGACAGTTTATTCGATGCTTCTATCAGTAATCATGGAGTACAAAGCCCTCCGAATCCGAAGGAAATAAATATTGGCGCATATAATGGTTTGGCGCAAGATCATCGTAAAATTGGTCTTGCGCTGTATTTTTTCGCCCCAATCATGCGGAACACAGCCGATTCCCTAAATTCAAAGATA
>JAGFXQ010000017.1 GCA_017861355.1 Bacillota bacterium | reverse complement strand
ATCATTAACTCAGGAGCCTTTTCATTCTTCTTTACATCCACAAAAAGCTGATGTGTATCCGAACCTTTGGTACCATCCGAATCCTTATAATCAATAATCACACTCAATGTCTTCAATCCGACCGTAGCAGTGGAAAGAACTTTTACAGGAAGAACTACATATTTTGTCTGTCCAGGGCCAATATCACCAGCCTTAATATTCGGTGTTTCATAATTCGGTATAATGTTAGAGGTACCATAATCGACATGATAATATGTATTTTTTGCAGTGATTTCGCCTTCATTCTTCAAGGTGAAGGAGATCTGTGCCTGATCGCCGATCACTGCATTACCCACTTTGATATCAGACAGAACAACCTGTGCCGGTGTTAATTCCTTCACTATCTGAACCTTAAGTGTTGGTTGTAGTGATACCGTGATGGTCCCATTCTCGCCAGGACAGGTAGCCTTGATATCGATACCATAGGAACCTATTTTTGCTGTTTCTTTTACGTTAATATCAAAGTCCACGTAAGTGGCACCATATTCATAAAGTGTTGATGTCTGTGTCTGATCCGCTTTGGTCAGCTTCGCCGGTGACAACGTAAAGGGTGCACCATCTGACGCCGATACTGCTCAACATAGCTGCATTCGACCTCACCGGAACTCTCATATGCTTCACTTCTCCGGGTGTAATCGTAAGCGCTGAGGCATCCATCGTCTCACTCAGCATTAAGCTGGTAGCTTCTGCCGCATATGCATAGGACACATTGCCCGCCAGATTCATTATAAACATTGCTAATGCAATCATCATTACCGTAATTTTTTTAAGTTTTCCTTTCATTCCCTTTCCCTCTACTTCCTTCATTGATGTTATCCTTCTCCATTCATGAAACTCAATTCGTCTATGCTGTAACCGGTTGATCCACGATCACACTCTCATCGTGCTCGGTCGTCTGCTCCTCTCGGAGCAGTATCTCCGACTCTGTTTCCGATGGATCGTGCTGCTTCAACTCGATATCCTCTACCTTACCGTCGAATATATGAATGATTTTATCCGCGTAATCAGCTAATCTACGATCATGTGTTACCATGACGATGGTTTGGTGGTTCGTCTTTGCCATCTCCTTGATCAGATCCATAACTTCTTTGGAAGTTTTAGAATCCAGATTTCCGGTTGGCTCATCGGCGAACACAATCTCCGGGTTACTGACAAAGGCTCTGGCAATGCCAACTCTTTGCTGCTGGCCACCGCTCATCTCCTTTGGTTTATGCCTTAGTCTCGGTCCGAGACCTACCTTAACCAGCATATCCTTCGCCATCTTTTTTCTCTTCTTACCCGGAATTCGTTTGAACACCAACGGCAGCTCTACGTTCTCCATGGCTGTCATAGCATTCATCAGGTTATAAGACTGGAACACGAAGCCCAGATTATCCTGACGGAATTTCGCCAGGCCTTTTTCACCCATTTTATGTATATTCTTTCCTTTAATAATTATCTGACCCGAGGTAAGCTTCTCTATTCCTGCCATAAGATTGAGCAGTGTAGATTTACCGGAACCGGACACACCGTATAAACAGCAGAATTCCCCACGTTTAATGGTAAAACTGACATCATCAATGGCGCTAATCCGTTCTTTCCCCATACGGTATATCTTTTTAACGCTTTTCACCTCTATGATAGTATCATCTTTGTTGTTCATTTAACACCTTCCTAACCTAGCGGTCAACATAAACTTGCGATAAGTAATTTTACACCATATTTCTTAAATAATGCCTATCTAATTTCTTAATATTTCCTTACATTTTATTTAATTATTACTTAACGGTTAAAGTGTCAAAAGCACCTCCGGTGCTTTCCTGATACGATATATTGCTATTGCAAGCTTGCTTGCATATCAATATATTGTATTAGGAAGAGTGCGAAGCACCTTTTGACGCTTTATTCATTAATCTTTCTTTATAACATTTATAACAGCAGCTTCGTCCTTTTTAAGAAGCCTATGTTCAATAAAACGGGCAAAAACAAGCTTAAGATAAGCTCCTACCGGGACAGCAAAAAGCATTCCCAGAAAGCCTCCCAAAGCACTTCCGAATATGATTGAGACAATAATGATCAATGGATGTATCTTAATGGAACTGCTTAGAAGTTTGGGTCCGATTAGGTTACCGTCAATCGCCTGAATCAAAAAGAGCATGATCATGGATATTACCCAGATTCTCATATCCTGATTCAACAGACATACGATAGAGGTACTGACATAGGCTACAATCGGTCCAAAATAAGGAATCAGATTACCGATACCGGCCAGGATACCAATGACTATTGCGAATTTAACTCCGGTGATGGACAAGACAATACTGATCAGAAACATCATAACAAAGGCATCAATCAGTTGGCCTCGAATATACCCGGAGAATACCTGATCCAGGTCATTCACCATCTTCTTGAGCCTATCGTTCATATGGTCTGTAAATAGGGCTTTACTTATCTTACGAATATAGGACATAAACATTTTTCCGTCAATCATAAAGTAAAATCCAATAATAAAGCTGAAGATAAAGGTAGTGAGATACCTGGTTATATTCGTGAAGGATGTCAGTGTACCCCGGACAAAGCCCAAGATGGCACCGACAACATATGTTGCCGTATCGGTCACATATTGCTCCAATTCCTGGGATTGAATATCCAGCTTCTTCATTCCGAACAGAAGTGACTGGTATAAGGAATCAAGCCCTGCCACATAATCCTTACCAAGTCGGATAACGTCATCTAAGGTGACAAGCCTGATCTGATCCGTGATCGTGAAGACCAGCAAAGAGATCAGCCCAAGAACTGCAATTACCAGCAAAAGCACCGAGGTAGCGGCAGCCCAGGTACGGGGCATCACGATTCGCTTCAGATATCGAGTATTCTTTAACTTCTTATACCTGCGTTCGAACATACTTACAACAGGCTCCATAAGGTATGCAAATACGAAGCCCAGAATGACAGGCTTACTTACCCCAAGCAACCATTTGATCCGTACAATAATTTCCTTCAGAAGCAGGTGAGAATTCTTCACCACCAAACTCAGCGCGTAGATAATCACGACAGTAATTATGACATAGAGTGAAACCTGCAGATATTGCTTATTCAGTTTATCCTTCCATTTCATCTGACAAGACCCTATTCCCTTTCACCACATTGTAGATAATTCAAAATACATTCCACCGTAGGATCAACACCGATATAATCGCTTCGAATTGACAGATGATAATTTTCCGCCTTTCCCCACTTCTCGCTGGCATGGTAATTATAGTAATTCGCTCGGCGTCTGTCGCTTCGCAGTATTTCTTCCTCTGCTTTATTTTCCTTCAAATGATATTGTTCAATTGCCCTTTTCTTGCGGGCCTCTATATCAGCCCAGATAAAGATGTTCACTACATTGTTGTTGTCTCGCAGGACATAGTCCGCACATCGTCCAACGATAACACAGGGTCCCTCTTCCGCAACCTTCCGGATTACATTGGACTGTGCCAAATACAGCTGGTCGTCAAGGGATAGATGGGTGAAGCCGATATCTTGATTGCCATAAGCGTTCATGCCCATAGCCAGAGAATATAAGAGACTGTTGGAAGCTTTCTTCTCCGCATTCTCAAAGGCTGCTTCTGCAAAACCACTCTCTTTGGCCGCTCTGGATATTAATTCATTATCATAAAATGGAATTCCTAGCTTCTCAGCCAACTTTGCACCGATTTCACGGCCGCCACTGCCAAACTGTCTGCTAATTGTTATTATCTTATTCATTAAGGTCACTCCCATTCCATTCTTATTTTATTATTGCTGCAAACTGCCTTACCTGCCCTGTTCCGAGGAAAACAGGCTTCGCTGCAGGTTATTTTATTACAATATCAGTATACCATAATTGCCCTATCCATAGAAGCTATTTTTCTGATAATTTCAGATTGAAAGGATTAATTTAAGGTAAATTCTCTTAAGTAGAGATGATTCTAAGTTCATCTTGATATACATATCTTCCCAATATATTTGCACCATTGCGAGCTCTTGAGATGAGATGCAGTCACGACTAAAGCGTGCTTTTCGAACAATCTCCATCAGCTGTGTGAAGTCCTCCTTCTCATCATCAGCCACCTGCTCCTTCACATAAGCTTCACTTTCTTCAAGAAGTGCTGCTTTACCCGGAAGCCATCGAACCGCGTGAAACATTATCTCAATCTCCCGATACAGAAAGATTACTCTGCGATTCAGGTCGCTGGAGTATCTTGCCTGTTTGTTCTTCCGAATTCGGTAGAACAATAATCCAACAGTAAAAAGCAACAAAGCAGTCAGGATTGCCAACAGATACAGGGTATCAGCCAGGTTATTATCACTTGCAGTTGAAGCCTGATTCAGACCGTCTGCCGGGAGATTCACCGGCTGTTCGGGAATCGGTATAGTCGGGACCGGTGTAGGAATAGTATTCGTCTCCTCCTGTCCTTTTTTGATGTTACCATCTTCAATGTTATCACTAAACTCTTCCATATCAGCTACAACCGAATTGTTATAGTTCACGGTCGATCCCGGGGTGAATTCAACCGGAATCCAGCCACAATTATCAAAATACACCTCCACCCAGGCATGTGCATTATAATCCATGACATTAACCTCGGATTGTGTTACGATCGTTGACTTCTTCCCCAGATTCGTATATCTTGTTGTCTCCTGTGATCCGGAGTTACGATAGATTGACTCTGCTCCTACTGCATAGCCTTCAACATATCTTGCCGGAACACCTAAGGACCGCAGCATTAAGGTAGCCGCAGATGCATAATGCGCGCAGTATCCCACCTTATTCTGATAGACAAAGTATTCCACAAAATCCTCACCATCCGGCAGTTTACCGGGAGTAAGCGAGTACTGTGTATTCCGGTCCAAATATTCTTTAATATACTCGATCTTCTCGGTAATACTCCCTGTCTTAGTTTTTACCCGCTCCGGCGAGAAATCACGTTTGATATTCAGGAGTCCCTCCTCCGGAAGCTGTGTATAGATCCGGTAGACATAATCTCGATATAACTTCTCATACTCCGTATAATCACTCAATCTGTCCAGTAATTTCTCGTAGAAGGTTGGAGAATCCAGTAGTGATACATTATAAAAGTACTGATACTCATAGTTATCCTTGCGAAGAATTGGAGCCGCATAGAGATCCTGCTCGTACATAATATCTTTCAATACACTATAGTCGGTAAAATACGGAGCATATAAGAATTTATTATTCGCTCCCCGATATTCTATCTTCATTCTGCCCTGATCCAGACTGTATTCGTACCAACCGGAGGAAGCATTCGTCTCTGTTCCGATTTCTTCGTCTATCACAAAATGCTCAAGAAATAGTTCCATCTGATTCACCGGTGGAAAGAGCTTCTGGGGAAGTCGCTGTGAAAGCTTCTCGTATTCCTTCTGCATCTCTTGCGAATGAGCTTCCCAACGGTCTCCGGTATAGATACTCCCGACATATCCCTTCAGATAGATCCCCTCATCAATAGATTGTAGTGGTGCAATGATGGTCAGATGCCTTACATTCTCGTATTGAACCTGCCCTATTCTTCCTAATTCTCCACCGTTTAGACCGGTGGAGGATACCTTACGGGTGAATAATTGGATATCCGAGATCCTTCGTGTGAGATCCTCCCAGGAAAAGTCATTCATCGCAGACTGAATCTCAGCTTTCACCTGCTTAATCCCAGTCATACTGTCATAGTCTTCCCTTGTGACAAAAATCTTCATCAGAAAGAACAGCAGCAAACTGGTCATGCAAAGCCAGATTGCCGAACGACTACTGATCCGATGCAGAAGTGTCTTCTGCTGCCGGTTGACACTGTGATGTTCATGGTATTCAGAACGGATTAAGTAAAGCAGACACAACGCATAAGAGATCAGATATAGCTCCGAAGGTATTAATCCAAGCAAGAAGCAGGCAGCAATGGGAAGAAACAGGATAACACTGCCTATCCCGACCAATCGGCTGCGAATCACTGCTACAGATAGCAATCCGACCATAAGAATTAAAAACATAATGACAAATAGCGTGATGTCCGCATCCGCTGTAACCTTGTCTGCCACAAATTGGACCGGTTCCGTCCCATAGTAGGCAGATATCCGTTTACTTGCAAGATTCTCTATAAGATAAAAGCCATTCAGAATTCCCCTGAGTCGACTATATAAGAATAAGCCATAGATCAGAATACTGAAGAATAGTTTTACCAAATCATAGGACGGAAATATACAAAATACATAGAAGAGTGCGGTGAAGATCAAAATTGCGCTGTCTACACGGAGCATATTACATGGAATTCCGATACTCTCCACAAGCATAGAAATCCCGGCCCAGCTTCCAATTGCGATCACCAGAAATTGAAATATTCTGGTGGCCAAAGGAAACCCGGCTCTCTTCTCATCTATTATCATGACGGTATCATCCATGATCACACCATCCTCATAATCCTGGTACATACAATCACAACCTTTCTATTCCAGTCTCAGCTGTTCCATATCACGTCGTACATGATGGGCGTCCACGGAAGCTAATGATACTCCAACCTCGCCGATACGCCTAATTACCTCATTCGGAAAATACTTCGTACCCGGTTGGTTATCAATCTCACCCAGATAAATGACCTGCCGATTCATCGCTTTCAGCAGGGATAAGGTTTCCGTTCGTTTTCTTGGTTGTTCCCCTGTCACAAAGATCAGATTCGAATATTGTTCCTTCGGATACTGCGCTTGGTATGCAGTTAAGGCATCGGTTAAGGAACTATAAGGAAGAACATGCAACAAGCCATCTACCGCTTCAAAAAGGTCCTTTTCCTGAGAAACCCGGATTCGCCTGCACACCCCATGCCTTTCCTCGTACCAGGTAAAATAATGCATCTGTCCCGCCAGAAGGAATGAATATGACAAAGATAATACACACTCCAGCATGGAATCCATAAAAAGCATTCGATTCATGTTCTCCGGCACACACAGATCAACAAATAATAAGATAGAGCAATTCAGCGGATCGCTGAATTCCTTAATCATCAACTGATCCTGTTTTCTGCTCAGCTTCCAATGAATTCTCTGCTGTCTGTCGCCTTCCCTGTATTCCCGGATGGCAAACACCTCAGAGGGATCATCTCCACTCTTCACCGGGGAATAATAATCACTTTCCACGATGTTATTATGCAGATTTAATAATTGATTCTGTTGTAATTCATAGTAAGTAGGCAGGATCGCAACCGTAAGTTCCGTTTTCTTCCTCTTTTTCATAGAAAAAAACCTTAGGTAATCATAGATGCGAATACCGTTTAAGGTTACCTCCAGATTACCGGCATACTCAGAATAGAGATTGCAGATAATGGATGCTTTCGTTTTCGCATCTACCGATACCATAAAGTTCTTCTTATATATTTGATCCGAATAAGAATTCTTATAGGTTAGGTAGATCTTGATATAGGTCGCCGGAAAAATCGTCGGATTATCCACCTGCACGGAGACCGGAATAACCTCTCCTTTCTTCGCTACATGGATCACAGATACAAGCTCGGCTTTCACGCTTCCATAGAGATAGCTGAGAAGGGCAAACATGAGAAAGGGAATCGCAGCTAAGGTCAGAAATAAGATGCCCATGTAATAGGTATTATACAAAATGGACAATAATCCGACTGCTGCCAGCGCGATCAGATATTTAATTATGTTGCGCAGCATATAATCACCGTTGCCTTTCTGCAAATTAGAATACTCGAGCCCGTGTATTATTTAGACTTGTTCAGCTCTCCTTCGTTATGATCCTTGGTGCTTTCACGATTCGCAATATATCCTCAAGAAGGTTGTCCACGGTTACGTTATTGACACGTGCCTTTGGCTTCAATATCATACGATGTGCAGAAACATCCTTAAAAACGGATTGAACATCAGCAGGAACGACATAATCCCTGCGATTTAGGAACGCAAGTGCCTTCACCATATTCATGATTGCAAGTGACCCACGCGGACTGACTCCCAACTCGATCAGTGGGTTGTCTCTGGTTTGTGCTACCAAAAGAGTAATATATTCGTAGATGGAATCATGGATAAATACTTCCTCCACCAGATTCTGCATCGTTAAGATGTCTTCCTTCTCTACTACCTTGACCACTTTTTCCAGTGGGTTAGAGTTCTGGCGTTCCTTCAATATACCTATCTCACTTGTTCTATCCGGATAACCCATGGAAAGGCGAATCATAAACCGGTCTAATTGGGATTCCGGCAGCATCTGGGTTCCTACCGATCCGATGGGATTCTGGGTTGCCATCACTACAAAGGGCTTGGGAACTTCTCTGGTTACACTGTCAACCGTTACTTTTCCCTCCTCCATAACCTCGAGTAATGCAGATTGTGTCTTCGAAGAGGTACGGTTGATCTCATCTGCAAGAAACAGATTGCACATAATCGCACCCGGTTTATATTGATAACCGTCACCGTCCTTGTTCAACAAATGAAATCCAACCACATCCGTCGGAAGCACATCCGGTGTAAACTGAAGTCGATGATGCTCCAATGCCATCGCCTTAGAAAAGGCCAATGCCAGAGTGGTCTTGCCTACTCCCGGAAAATCTTCCAGCAGAATATGACCTTTCGCCAGAATTGCAGTGAGAACCTTCTCTATGATGACCCTCTTACCAAATACCACCTTGTTCACTTCGTCCATAATTTGTACAGCTTTATCATTATACGGGACCATACTTTCTTCTCTCCTCCCAATCAATTGCTTTCACCCTCAATAATGTGGTAATTTCTCGTTAATTATAACATATATTTACAAGAATTCAATTAAAGAAAGTCATAATTCAACACATTCAATTATGCAATTTTTGTGAACTATCTGCTTTTGTATTGACTTATGCTACAAATCGTATAAAATTATCTTCATGAGAATACTATGGAGGTAGCAAAAGGTGAACAAGTCAAAAAGAATTAAAAAAGTTGAAGTAGAAGTTAAAGTGCATGACAAATCAAAGGACAGAATTGTCAGTGCAAAGATCTTAACGATCGCATCTGCAATATTTGTATTAATTCTGGTTGGAGCTTTAATTTTCGACCAGCTTTACACAAGCACCATCTTAAAGGTGGATGGCAAAAATTATAGTTTGAAAGATTTATCCTATTATTTCTATACCGTGGAATATCAGTACAATTATTACGATCAAATGTTTGGTGGCAACGGTACTTATTGGGATATGTCCGCTGATGCAAGCGGTAAGACCATTCGTGATACAGCGAAGCAGGAAGCGATTGATACCGCATTATATACCGAAGTTCTTTATAAAGAAGCGGTATCCGAAGGTTATGCCTTAACTGACGAGGAGACGACAAAGGTTGGAGAAGATGCGGACAACATGCTTAAGAACCTGTCAGCGGAATCCATCGCTAATGGGCATTTTACAAAGGAGAATCTTATCGCGTCTCTAAGCAAGACCAACTTAGTATCCAGATATCGTCAGGATAAGGTAGATGCACTTAACATCGATGATGCAGGAATCACCGCCGGTATCTCCCGTGATCAATATAGACAATATGATGTTGAATACTTATTTGCTTCCAAGACGACAACGGATGCGGATGGCAAGTCAATCGAAATGACAGCGGATGAGAAGGCAAAAGCCAAAGATGCCTTAACTACTTATTATGACAAAGCAAAAACCACAGATGACTGGTCTAAGCTCCTTCCTGAGGATGAGAAGCTGGTATCCTATCGTTCTGATAACTTTATTGAATCTGATACCACTTTTGATGATACCTTCAAGGCAAAAATCATGACCATGGAGAACGGTGCGATCAGCGAGATCTATGAGGCTGACAATGGTTATTATGTATTGAAGATGGTGAACAATAATTCTTCCGAGAGCTATGACAAGGCAGTAAAGGATGCTATAAGCAAGGCTGAGAATGAAGAGTTTAATAAGGTCTATGAAGAGATCCTTGCAAAACACACCTACAAGATCAATCAAGCTGCTTTGAAGCCCTTAACTATGGGTAGTATCGTCCTTGGTTCAAAATAATTGATCGGACAAGCAATAATTTGTACTCTTTGTGAATAATTCCCTCCTTTCTAGCAATAATATAGTTGACAATTCTAGAAAGGAGATAAGCTATGGCAAAGAATAAAAACAATAGTCCAAAGAGCAGTGGTTCGAATTCCAGCAAAGATACCACCAGTAATTCAAACAAGAACACGTCCGGCGGCTCCATGAAGGATACAAATTCTCAGATGCCGGATAATCGTCCCGCTCGCAGTGGTCCAGGAGGATCATAGAATTAAAGTTTAAGTAACCATATAATCAGTTACAGCCGCGGGCTGTTACAAAACCATGCTTTCACATCTTGCAGGAGTAACCACAAGGTACGAAAGCCAGTGTTTTGCAACAGCCCGTTGTTATTATGGATTAATACCTAGTAGCTATTTACTTTCTATGTGTTATAATAGTAATATTCTATAATCCAAAGGAGTATTATAAAAGCCATGAGAATACTTATTATCGGCTGTGGCAAGGTAGGGTCTGCCTTAGCAGAGCAGCTGGATCGTGAGGGTCATGATATCATCGTTATTGATAACAAAGCATCCGCAATTCATAATGTGATCGATACCCTCGACGTCATGGGCATCGTTGGCAACGGTGCAAGCTATCATGTATTACAGGAAGCAGGCATCGGAAGCACCGATATAGTAATTGCGGTTACCAACTCGGACGAGCTTAATATGCTATGCTGTCTGATTGCCAAGAAAGCAAGCCATTGTCACACCATTGCGCGTGTCCGTAACCCTCAGTATAATGAGGAAATAGATTTTATCAAGGAGGATCTTGGGATCTCAATGACCATCAATCCTGAACTAGAATCAGCAATGGAGATGGCCAGACTGATCCGTCTCCCTTCTGCCATAAAGATTGAGACCTTTGCAAAAGGAAAGGTCGAATTATTGAAATGTCAAATTCCCGTAAATTCTATGCTGCACAATATGCAAATCAAAAATATAATTTCCTCTACTCACTGTAAAGTATTAGTCTGCGCAATAGAACGTGGCAATGATATCTTTATCCCCTCCGGAGATTTTGTACTACAATCCATGGATAAGATCTCCATTATCGCTCTGCAAAAAAACACACCAGAGTTCTTCTCAAAAATCGGATTACCGCCTTCCCATGTCAAAGATATTATGATCATAGGTGGCGGTATGATTGCCAACTACATAGGAAAACGATTTGAAGGCACAGAAGTCAAAGTGAAGATTGTTGAGCAAAATAAGGAGCGTTGCGAAGAATTAAGTTCGTTACTTCCGGACAGTCTAATTATTCATGCAAACGGTTCGGATAATAATGTACTGATCGAGGAAGGCATTGATACGACCGATGCTTTTGCCTCATTGACTAATCTGGATGAAGAGAACATACTTCTTTCTCTTTATGCGCAAAAAAGATGTAACGCAAAAATATTCACTAAAATAACCCGATTAACTTTCGATGATATTATTCGCGACATGAATCTTGGGGTAATTCTGAATCCAAAGCTCTTAACTGCAGACCGAATCATTCAGTATGTCCGGGCCAAGCAGAATTCACTTGGCAGTAATGTAGAAACCTTATACAAGCTGGTCGGTAATAAGGTTGAAGCAATGGAATTCCGAGTCAAGAATAATGACAAATATGTAGGAATTCCTTTAGAACAGTTAAATACCAAAGAGAATACCCTAGTGGGCTGTATCAATCGTAAGGGTAAGATCATTATTCCTGATGGCAAAGACACGATCCAAGTTGGGGATACCGTTATTATTGTAACCACCTCCTTCGGTCTGGATGATTTGCGGGAAGTATTCGAATAAAGGAGATTTGTATGAATAAATCAATTATTTTACATGTCATCGGATGGATACTTACATTAGAGGCATTGTTTATGGCTCTTCCCGGTATTGTCGCAATTATATATCAGGAAAAAAGTGGTTATTCCTTTTTCATCACTATGCTGATTTGCTTGGTAATCGGTCTTCCGCTTGTAATTAAAAAGCCAAAAAGCCATATATTTTTCGCAAAGGAAGGTTTTATCAGCGTTGCTTTAGGCTGGATCATCCTCAGCATCATGGGAGCAATCCCCTTCTTTATCAGCGGAGAGATCCCAAGTTATATTGATGCACTGTTTGAAGTTATCTCAGGATTCACCACGACAGGTTCCAGTATCTTGTCCGATGTCGAGGCACTCTCCTATTGTATGCTTTTCTGGAGAAGCTTCACTCATTGGATCGGAGGTATGGGCATTCTGGTATTCATACTTGCTATCATGCCGATGGCCGGTGGTGAAACGATGCATATTATGCGTGCCGAGAGTCCGGGCCCGGCAGTGGAGAAGTTCGTTCCGAGAATGAGAACCTCTGCTTCCTTGCTTTACCTGATCTATCTTGTTATGACGCTTGTTCAGATACTTCTATTGTATTTTGGGGGTATGCCATTATTCGATGCTTTGACCATATCCTTCGGATCTGCAGGTACCGGAGGCTTTGCAATTAAAAATTCCAGTCTGGCAGACTATACTCCATATCAACAGAATGTTACTACGATATTTATGTTTTTATTCGGAGTTAATTTTAATATCTATTATCTGATCTTATTTAGAAAAGTGAAAGCCGCGATAAAGAGCGAGGAGCTTCGCGCATATTTCCTTATCGTAATTGCCTCCATCGGATTAATCGCCCTGAATCTGGGTGGGATCAAGAACTTTCTTCCCTCCATACATCATGCAGCTTTTCAGGTATCTTCCATAATTACAACCACCGGTTATGCTACGGTTGACTTTAATCAGTGGCCTACCTTTTCGAAAATCATCCTGGTATGGCTCATGTTTATCGGTGCCTGTGCCGGTAGTACCGGTGGCGGTATAAAGGTCTCTCGTATCGTAATCCTGATTAAAACGATACGAAAAGAGATGTCCTACCTTATACATAAGAGAAGTATTAAGGTATTGAAGTTTGACGGCAAAAAAATAGAGCACGAGACAATGCGCTCCATCAATGTATTTTTCGTATCCTATCTTATGATATTTGCTACCTCAGTTCTCTGTGTCAGTCTGGATAATTTTGATTTCACCACTAGCTTTACTGCAGTTGCTGCTACAATGAACAACGTAGGTCCCGGCCTTGAGGTTGTAGGTCCTATTGGTAACTTTGGTAAGTTTTCTACTTTATCAAAATTTGTTATGATGTTCGATATGCTTTGTGGTCGTCTAGAGGTTTTTCCCATGCTATTGTTATTCAACCCCAGGAATTGGAGAAAATAATTCGGTTAAGGTTAAATTAATTTTGACAAAACGGACTGTTACATAACAGTCCGTTTTTCCTTTTCTCAGAAGCATCATGATCATAAATTCCCTAGGTTATCTCTTAGCACCTAGGCAAAGTAGCCCCTCCCGGTCCGTAAGGTATTACGAAAGTGGGCAGTCCGGCTGCATAGGGTGCAATATCGTACTGCTGGAAGAATATGACCAGGCCATCCTTGCTTAAGTAGAAGTTATTCGTCTTAAAATTCTCACGAACCAGCTTCTCATAATCGTCAAAGTACATAGCATCTTTCTTCGCCAGTGCTTCCTCGATCTGCTTGTTTATGGTTCGTATTATGTATTCTTTATAATTACTTCGATGTACAAAGAAATCACTCAATTCCATTTTCTTGCTCTTGTTCAAATTCCAAGTATCTGCATATCGCACCGTTAGGCCATGTGCTCCACCTGCAAATTCGTATTGATCAAAATAAAGACTGATCATACAGTTCTGATTATAGGTTACCACAAAATCCACAAATGCTTCAAACTGACGTATCGGATAATTATTCGCGACAGAATATTCATACTCTACCATCGCCATCTGATATAAATTCATCACATTGGATCTTTCATACATCACTGCTTTTGTTCTGTATAATGAATTCAGCTTATTAAGCAGCGTCTGATACGTATCTGATATGAATTTGGGATATTTAATCGTATACCGCATGATGTCCGTATTTTTATAATACATGTCCTGCTGTAATGCCTTATCCCTGACCAGGACACGATATCCCTCTGCCAAACAGATCCCCTCCTTAAGTAAGATACCCTTTAACACATCATATGCGAGAGAGGGAGCGGATATTCTTGTCTTACTGTAAGGATAGGTGGACGCAGTACCTTTCCGTCTGTATAAATTAATCGTAACTATTCAGGCCAGGCTCGTAAATCCTTTGGATTTATGAGCTGTATTGGATTAATCCAATAGAAATATTAAAAAACAGTCCGTAGAAAGTAAACTTTCTCGGTCTGTTTTCTAATATTTCTGCTGGCCTGAATAGTTACAAATTAGTCTTTATATACTTTTGCTTTCTCAAATTCCGCCTGTAATTCAGCGCTCGGTGCCTTCGATAACAAAGATACTACAACGATGATGATACAGGAGAAGAGGAACGCCGGAAGAAGCTCATAGATATTCCACGCACCACCCATAGGTCTCATCACATATTTCCAGAAGAAGACCATCAAGCCGCCGGCTAACATACCACCGATTGCACCTTCTCTCGTCGTTCTCTTCCAGAATAGAGAGAATAACATGATAGGTCCAAAGGTTGCTCCAAAACCTGCCCAGGCAAAAGCAACCACAGTAAATATGATACTGTCCTTATCCAGTGCGATTACAATACCTACTAATGCAATAGCCAATAAGACAATTCTGGATATCCTCATAACCTGTTTATCCGTTGCATCCTTCTTGAACAAACCCTGATAGATATTCTTAGAGATTGCGGAGGAGGCAATGAGCAGATAAGAATCGGAGGAGCTGATGGTCGCTGCCAGAATTCCTGCCATAGCTAAACCAGCAAGAACAGTAGGTAACAGGTTCGTGGACATCGTAATGAAGATCTTCTCTGCATCACCGGCAGTCAGATGCTCTGCAGGGAATGCCGAACGACCGATAATTCCGATGCATACTGCTGCAAACAAGGAAATCGCACACCAGATTGTAGCAATTCTTCTTGATTTGGTAATCTCTCGATGAGTCCGAATCGCCATAAAGCGAAGCAATACCTGAGGCATACCAAAATATCCAAGACCCCAGGATAGGGTTGAAATAATCGTAAGGAAGCCATAAGTACCTGCTTTACCAAATAACGGAGCCCCGCTTTCCGATAACTGTTGAACTCCATCCTTCATCTGTGGAGTGGCAATTCCGAAGAAATCCAGAAATCCGGGTACATTCTTCAAGTTGTCGAATACCGCTGCCGGTCCTCCGGCGAATACTACACCGGTTACCAGTATCACAACAAGTGCGGTAATCATAACAATTGCCTGCATAAAATCGGAGGTACTCTCAGCTAAGAAGCCTCCAAGGAAGGTATAGACAATAACAAAGACTGCTCCTGCAATCATCATATATTGATAAGGAATACCGAATAAGGTAGTGAATAACTTGCCCACGCTGACAAAACAACTGGATGCATACACGGTAAAGAATACCATTATGAACAATGCAGCGATTGTCATAATAACCTTTGATTTCTCTTTGTATCGATAACTGAAGAAGTCAGGAATCGTAATTGAGTCATTTGCAACAATCGAATACGCATGCAATCTTTTTGCAACAAGCAACCAGTTGATATAGGTACCCGCCAACAAGCCGATGGCAGTCCATACAGCATCACTGAAGCCGTAGAAGTAAGCTACTCCGGGAAGACCCATGAGTAACCAGCCGCTCATATCAGAGGCTTCCGCACTCATCGCTGCGATCCATGGGCCTAATGAACGTCCTCCAAGAAAATAATTATCCGAGCTTTCATTCGCTCGCTTAGCAAAAAATAGACCGATACCGATTACGACAGCCATGTAGATACACATGACGATCAGTATTTGTACATTCTCCATAAATACCTCCCATTAATATTTAATACAAATTTACGTATAATTATACCAGAGCAAATAAAATTATACAAGTATTATCCATTTAATGGGAAGGTGAAATTTACCGTATCGGGCACACCCCGGTATCGCATTCCTTATCTATGATTTCTCGCTCCTCATCATCCTCCAATTCAGCCAAAAGCTCATAATCGATCGGCTTAACTTTCTTCATTCTCTCCTCATAATCCTCCTTTGTCGTGCACTCATAGGGCAGCAGAGGATATGTCTCCTCCATCAAAGGAAGAAAGGTTATTCCAACGGTATACTCAAAATTATCATACAACCATTGTGCTACCTCTTCCCACTCATGCTCTCTGACATGGACCGTTATTGAGGTGTTATGATCAGACCAGTGCAGCATGGAGAGTTTATACAGTTCTAATTGTTCTATGGCTCCTACTTCGTATTTGGTTCTGCCCTCCGGTGCCTTAATCGGGAATTCAATTACTTTTATCGTTCCATCTTCGTCACTCTGGCCATTTTCATTATGAATCTCGTAGCTTCCCTGTGCCTCAATCATCTTATATAGTGGATCAGATGCTGAGATTCGTATTCTTCGGATGTAATAATTAGAATGTGCAAAGTGAATTCCGGAGCTTACGCAGGGGAGTGTCGACAAGCTTCCCTCCGGCTTAATTGTAGTCATTAGCCTTGGCGCTGGGATATGCAATTCTTCGCAATAACGTCTGCCTTCTGTATGAACCACCTCGCGTAATTCATCGAGCAACCGGGACAGCTCCTGATAGTTCATTCCGATCTTGTTCACCATATCCATTATTCCGGTCAGCGACACTCCTATGATTCGGTCCTCCTGCATCACGCGGTTCCATTCCGCCAGCTCGACCTCTACCAGAGTCATGCGAACCGCTACTCTTGTGGAAAGCTTAAGAACCTCCTTGAGTGCCTGCTTATCCAGCGTATTATCATTAACAAATGCCATCAGATTATTGGTGGTCAAATTGCAGCACTGCTTTGACTGAAGTAGAATCTCACCACACGGATTACTTCCCTCGAAGTAAGGTTTTCTTCGAAGCGCTTCGGAAGCATTGATAAAACCAGGTTCCCCATTGATCTTAATCGAGTTAATAATCTCTCTGATTCTCTCAAGTGAAGGCCGATGCGTATAAAGTATTGAATTATTACTCATCTTGCGGTGAGATGTTTTTGGGTCTTCCAGCCATTTTCCGTCTACGACACGGTATATATTACGCTTTGCCTGAATTACCTCTTCATCCTCTTCATCGCAGATCACCATCATCGCACTTCTTCTGACCCCGCCGGACACTACATTCTCACTGATGATGGTTGCAACATCCAGAATATCGATGGTCTGAAGCCTATGGTCCTCTCTTCTGCAAAATACCAGGTTCATCTTCTCGAACATTCTCTTAATTGATTTATGCCCAGACGCCCTACCGCCGAAACGTTTTAACCGTTCTCCCTCCGGTCTGACATAGCTGTAATCAATTATTAATTTATTAATGTGACTGTATTGATCTGCAGTAACCAGTTTGAAATAGGTCTCTAAAGCTTCACACCACCCCTCTTTACTATCACCGATTCTCAGAACCGCAGTACTCGCATCACTTAAATCAATGAACATGGTGGAGTGTTCCATCATCTCTTTCGGTGTCGAGAGACGTACATTGTAATCATAACGACCTCCCAGCTCAATCGCCCTTACCGGAGGCAGCTTATCCACGTGAGTCTTATTAATCCGTATTCCGACCCCGCTTCCTACCATAAGTAGATAAAACACATCCACTAAATCCTTCATTGTCTCGATATTGGTAAAAGCGCAGTTATAATTCGAAAGCGGATACTGCTTCACCACTTCTGTTCCACCCATATATAATGTTCTTCCCGAGGTAAAGGTGCGTAGATGGTATAGATTATCATACAACTGCTCCGCTTCCCTCCTCAGCTCATTTTCCTCTATGGCTAGGTTATGCTTTTTCTTATATGCTATCTCAAGTCTGATATTATACTGGGTTGTTCTCAGTACCGTCTCATACCAATTCTCTCTTCTCTTCTGATCCTCCAGATATCTGGAGTAGGTTCGCAAATATACAAATTCTCCAATATGACTTAAAGGAGTTGTCAATTCTCTATATTGACGAATGAATTCTTGTGACAATAATTCCTCCATAATAATCCTCCTATCGACCCATGAAAAGGAGCCTCCTTTTCTAAGTCTTGTTAACATTATAGATGCAGGCAACCCTTGTCAGAGTCCAACCACATCTTTCTTATAAGTGTCCATATGTACAACATATTGTATCAACATTATATCTCAAGCACTATATATATGTCAACTTACCAAATTAGGATCACGTTGTGTTACTTATCATTCCTTCTATACTTTACATTCTATAGCAATATTATACCTTGTATTCTGTCACTATTGGAAGAATATTGGCATATATAAATAGTGAATAATATGTAAAGGAGTGTCTTATATTGAAAAATATTGTCAGCCTTTTCAGTTGTTTGCTTCTCTCCCCGATCGGTGTCTCTGCTTTACCGATCACAAGTGCTAACTTTTATCTATTTTTTATTGCTTTCATCGTTGTCTTTTTCCTACTAGGGATCATTATCGGATATGTTCTTAATCCACGCAGAAAGCTGCGTAAAAATAAAGAAAAGCCACTGATCGAATCCACCAAGGATAAACCGATAGAGCCAAAAGACCTCGGACAAGACATTGCTGCAAAAGAACCCGAGCAAATCCGATCACCGAATAACATTAGAGATTCAAGATACAATTATCCGAATAACTGGGATTATTCCAGACCTCAAAGGCGTTATTAGCCTTCCTGGTTCCCGGATAATCCGCTTTGAAAGTACCAAATTCCATTTCCGATATGCATAAATTAGGGGATGTTGCAAAGATTGCAACATCCCCATCCAATTCATTCTATTTCTGTATTTACTAATTTGTTCTTGTATGTGCTAATTTACGCATTTTTACCACATAATAAATAATTGTTCCGAATATAACGACAAATACAATTCCAAGAAAAGCTCCCGGGATATTTTTCACTTGTGTGATGCTATATTCCAAATAGCCAAATAATGCAATTACTTCCATCTTCATCAGAATCAGCAAGCTTTTCGTACATTGGTATACTCTGTCTCTATTCTCTCTGGTCACCGTCACCGGCATATTCCAGGCAGAAGGGAAAGCAGAAACCAGTGACATCAGTCCATATAGAAAAATGCTCAAAATCGGCATAAGAAACAGTTCACTCCGGCTTCCATAACGGTCTATCTCTCCAGCTGCATTAAAGTGCATCGGAATCTTTAGTGGGAGGGTATCCCAGATGGCAAACGGATATATTATCATTGTAAGAAGAATTACCAAAGCGATTACTTCGATCACTTTGTGAAACCTGGTCCACGGAAGCTTATCCCCCATTTCTTTATTGTTATTCCAACTCTCGGTCATAATCCATTCCTCCATTTTGATACTACTTATCTATCGCTTATCATAACACAACTGCTTCATTCCTGACATAGCTCTCAGACAAAATTAATATAACTATAATCTTCCTATGAAATTCTCCCTAATTCTGGTATACTCAGGTCATATTGCTTTATATACGTTGTCTTTTACTGAATAGGGGGAATTATCTTATGTCAAACACACAAACACAACACATTGTTCATATGAATGAATATATCTCACCGGAGGAGTTCGATCGACTGAACCGTCTGATGGATCTATGCTGCCGACAGGATGGAATTAATCTGAAGCTGGAATTGGATTACAAGCTTCATCTCTATCATCTTGCTGACAAAAACAGTACAAAACCTTCGGGGAAATTATATGAATTACTATATTACATCGGAGAAGAGCTTATCGCATATCTGGGCATCTCCTGCTTTGACGGTGTAACCGGCGAGCTCTGCGGTATGACTCATCCGGATTATCGTGAGCAAGGTATCTTTCATCGCCTGTTGGCACTTGCTGCAAACGAATGCAAGCATCTCAATTTCCAGAAGTTGCTTCTGCTTGCGGATGGTAACTCCGAATCCGGCATGCGCTTTCTGAAAGCGAATACCTCTAGCTTTGCCCACTCGGAATATCGGATGAAACGTCTAACTGCGACACCCGACACACCGAACCATATCACAGCGCAAGCGATAAATCCCCAAGAGAAAGACCGTACTGAGGTTGCTTCCGGTATCATAATACGATTAGCGAAGGAAGAGGATGAGCGGGAGATTGCAAGGCAGAACGCTATCTTCTTTGATGATAAAGAGATGGATGAAATCACCGGTGAATATAAGATTACACCGCTCGTGGATCAACCCGAGAATTATAAGACTTATATGTTGGAATTAGGGAGTTCTGTTGTTGGAAAGATCAATGTCGAGTATAACGGTTCCTATGCTTTTATCTGTGGTTTCGGTATCTTACCGGAGTATCGTCGTAAGGGTTATGGCCGGCAGGGATTACAGGAGACCTTGAAACTTATAGAAGCCGCCGGCGTGACAGTCACCGAGCTTGATGTCGTATGTACGAACAGCAATGCTCTCGGCTTGTATCAATCCTGCGGCTTCGTGGAACAATCCGTAATGAATTATTATAATCTTAGTCTTTAGCAATACCTGCAACTGTAACGTTCTTAAGCATAATCATAGCGGGTCCTTCGAAATTATTATCTTTGCTTCGCTCTCTGGACAGATACAACTCATGATGTAGCTCATTGATATTGCCGGTAACTGACCCACCAGTTACCGGTGTTGTCGTTCTTCCGTCAAAATAAGTAGCCAAGCGGATCTCTCCGCAGAAATCCCCAGTCATGGTATCAACAGTAAAATCTGAGAATGCCGTCGTCATAAGATATGGCTCTTTCTTGAGCTCTTCTATGGTCTTACTTCCACTCTCGATGATGATATTGCCGATATTACCTGTAGGCACTACACCGAGATAATAAGCATACCTGGTGTCTGCCGCATATCGCTTTAACTCTCCGTCTTCGATTAACTTCACAGGCTTCAATGGGAAGCCTTCCGAGTCGAAACTCTCTGAGTCAGTGGAATTCTTCATGAACGGATCAAGCGTCATGGTAATACGATCGCCCTTAACTTCCTTGCCCTGCAACTGATCTCCAACCTTCCAGGTAGAGCTCTGGTTATAAACTGAAGCCGCATTGCTCTTGGAATAATAGTAGGAGAAGAAATCCTTCACTGCTTCTCTGGTAAGAATAACACTTGCTGTCTTAAGTGCCGGAGTGCTTGTGGCGATTGCTCTCTCACGGCAGATGGTAATCATATTCTTAACCTCCTCGGCAAATAACTCCTCGTCAAAATCAGAGCAATCGATTCTTCGGTAAAGTTCAATCTCTTCACCCTCTTCTTTCCAGGTGGTGATAAATTCGATCATACAGCGATAGCCTGTATCAGTAACATCTACACCCTCTGAATTCACAATTCTGGTCTCTATCTTATCCAGGAATATCTCACAGGAATTAATTCCGCCTTTTTCATAGATATCATTCTTGTAGATTGCTTTCGTAATCTCATTCATCCAGTATGGAAAGCTTTCCTTTGCAAAAGCACTCAAGGCCGATGCCTGCTGTGACTCGGCAGGCTGTACCAAGGGATAGTAAGGATTCTTCACAAATTTGGCAGCAAAGGCGGTCTCTCGGATCGCACTCTCAATCTCAGTATCATTCATCGTCGGATGAATATCAGTGTTCGAGGAGCCCTTGTAGTTCATTCCGTCCTCGGTAAAATCCACATATACCGTTAGATTATAATGATGTACTCTTTTTGCACGGTCCATATCCACATTCTTTTTTACAAAGAACAGCTCATTGGAATGTATCGTTGTTTCTTTTATTTTATAACCGGATATATCCTTATGATTCGCAAGAATTTCTTTGATCTTCTCAATCATTAGCCCAACCTCACTTTCGCTTTGATATAAGGACCGCCGTTGGCTGTCTTGACAAATTCCTTATAGCCCTTACCACAGAAACCGCCACCGCTCAGCTCAACTTTTTCGGAGACCATGGAAATTGACTGCAAAAGCTCCGGTACAAAGCCCGTCATGACGACAGGAGAGATCAGATTACCGGTCAGTTTACCGTCAACAATTTCTCTTCCAAGCAATGCAATGCACTGAATACCCCAGTTTTTAGGGTCTTCCATACCACTGTAGAGACCTTCGATCTGATAACCATAACGGATGGAAGCCAACATATCTTCGTAGCTGTCAGTTCCCGGTGCAAAGAAGGTATTAGTCATTCTGGCATATGCCTTACGCTCAAAGGATTGTCTTTTGCCATTACCGGTAGGAGCCGTACCTAGCTTTAACGCGGATAATAGATCCGAGATACCGTTCTTTAGGATGCCGTCCTGAATAATGGTCGTATCACTTCCCAGGGTTCCTTCATCATCAAAGAGATAGGAGGATACATGGTTGGCTGCTTTGGCACCGTCGTGCATCGTCGTAATCGACGAGGACACCTGCTTTCCCATATATTCTGCGCCCTTCGCTCTGCCCTTAACAAACATATCCATCTCTACACCATGGCCAAAGGCTTCATGGGCAATCAATCCGGTGATACACTGATCAACGATTCTCGGGCAGTGTTCCTTCATTTCCTTTATGACTTCATAGCCCTTCATACCCGAAAAACCATCAAAATAATACTTGGTTCTCTCATCTCTTCTGGCCACGCAGAACATACTGGCTTCACTATAGGTATAAGATTGCTCTAAATCCTTCTTCGCGGACAGAAAGATCTTCGATACACGGGTAAAACTTAACGCCGCGCGGAAATTGACAACCAGCTCGGACAATGAGCAGCCCAGCTCCTTGATCTCGGTGAGTGCTCGGATAATCTCCTCAGGACTCATGCTCACCGGATCCACCTCGGATTCACTGAAGAATTGCTTCGTCAGCTCCTCTTCCTCCAGAATCACATATTCATTCGTATTAATATCCTTCGCAACCTTATGAATATTTGCTTTGATATCTGAGACAATGTCGGATATCTTATCTTCGTCGATCTCATTAAAGGAATATTCCGAATAATTCACTCCGTTATGTAGTCTGACTACAAAGCCACGTTCGGCAAGCATGGCATCATATACCTCTGTACCGGTCTTGCTGATACGGTAAACCTTGCCTCTGGTATCTGTGCCTAGCACGGATACATATTTATAATCCGCTGACAATAAATCGATGAGTTTACGTACATACGGTTTACTTCTTGTTAGAAATTCCGATCCTACTGTTTTCACAAAAAAACCTCCTGTCACTATAATTCTTATAGCGTTAGAAGAACGCTATGTATACTTATTTGGCTATTATACATCATAAGCCGTAATTGGTAAATCTTAAAGTATCCATATTATACCATTCTATTAATATATACATAAAAATCTGCAGTTACTCTAGGACAAACTGCAGATATATGCTATATTTATATTAATCATAATTGGAAATTCGGATTTGTTTTTATTCGCTTTCATAAGAACTGCAGAAATTGTGCAGATCATCAACGGCTAAGGAGGCCCCTGTATGAATGCAACCCATGAGATTATCGAGTATAATGAAGCGATGCCGATGAAGCTGTTTTATCAGCGTATCGGTAATGTATCCATGCATTGGCACCGAAGTCTGGAGCTATTATTTGTATTAAGCGGTGAAATGAAGATAACTATGGCAAGCCATCATTATCTGCTTCGGGAGGATGATATTATCGTCATTAATCCCAATATTCTGCATGAGACCTATAGTGAGGACTGTGTTCTGCTTTCTCTCCAGATGAGAATGTCCATGTTCCATCTGGACTGGTTGACACCGGAGAGTGTCACGTTCGCTTGCAACTCTTCGGAAAGTGTAGATAAGTCTCCATATTATAGCATCAAGCAAATCCTTGCACAGATGCTTCAGGCTAATTCCTCGGAGAAGCTTCAGAATAATCTAACCAATTATACCTATGCATTTCAGCTGATGAATGAGTTAGTACAAAACTTCAAGTCAGTGAATACCGAGGACGCAGCTGTATCCCAGAAGTCACTTGCAAGACTCAGAGGAATCACCGATTACATGGAAGCACATTTTGCAGAGGATATCACACTGACTGATGTTGCAAAGCACGAGTATATGTCCCCCTCTTATTTGTCTCATTTCTTCGAGAAGCATATGGGTACCACCTTCTCCGCTTATCTGATGAGAATTCGACTGGAGCATTCTCTGGGTGATCTGTTCCGAGAAGATTCAATTGAGGAGATTGCGGATAAGAACGGTTTTCCAAGTCCACGCTCCTATTCTACCTTGTTTCGCAAGCAATATGGTTTACTTCCAAGCGAGTATCGCAAGAATATGGCGAAAAAGCTCCCGGCTGCTCCTGCATTGGTAGAGGGCAGTTCCGCCAGTTATCTGGTACTTGAGCGAAATAACTACTTCGAGAAGTTAGTTCCCTATCTATCCAAGGCTTCTGCCGAATTCAACCGCATGGATAAACCTCTCGTCAGACAATGTGCTGCAAAGGTTTCTATGAGTAACGGTGATCTATTCCTTAAGCACACCTTCCGTAATTTTTGTTCGGTCGGTCGGGCCAGGGAATTATTATATGGAGATATTCAGAAGATGCTGCGCCTTCAACAGGCGGAGATGCCCTTTCGATACATCAAGTTTCATGGCATCTTTGATGATACCCTCAAGGTATATCAAGAGGATAGCTTCGGAAATCCCATCCTGAACTTCTATTACACCGACAAGATTATTGATTTTTTACTAGAGGTTAAGCTGATCCCAATGATTCAGTTGTCCTTTATGCCGGAAGCGATGGCAAAGTATCCTGCAAAGACCATATTCTACTATCCCTTTATCATAAGCGAGCCGAAAGAGGATTCAAAGTGGGAGTACCTAGTCCGTGAATTCACGAAGCATGTCCTACAACGTTATGGTGATAAGCAGGTAAATACCTGGATTTTTACCTTCTGGAATGAGACACTGAATGACTTTCCTTTTGATTTCCCAGAGATCGAGACTTCCCTGCGTCTTTATGAATTAAGCTATAAAACCGTAAAAGCCCTGCTTCCTGATGTATGCTTTGCTTCGACCTCTCATGTACTCTGTGATTTTCCGTGTGATAATTATAAGACTTATCTGGAATATACCAAGCTTCATGGGTGCGTCCCGGATGCTTACCTGTTTAACTTCTATAGTACCAGTCGTAAGCTGTTCCCTGACTCCTTTGGAAATGTTCCGGGACGGGACTCCGTGGAGACACTTCGGCATACGATGTCCTCCGATGTTAACCAATTCCACAAGAATATTACCTCTGTTCAAGAGCTTTTTGGAAAAGAGCCAGCTGCTCCGATCTATATTACGGAATGGAACTTTACCTCATCCCACCGGGAGTGGCTGAATGATACCTGCTTCACTTCCTGCTATATCGTCCGAAATATCCTGCAAAACTATGATAAGCTGGATAGCTTCTGTCATTGGTCTCTAACGGACCTGCTTGAAGAGCTGCCTCCGGATTCTCAGACCTTCCACGGCGGTATGGGATTCTTCACAAGGGACGGAATTAAGAAACCGGCTTATTATGCTTACTATCTGCTTACAAAATTAGAGGATGTCTTCGTAACACAGCAGGAAGGCTTCTTTGTCACAAAGAATGCAGACGGAACCAGATATACTCTTATGCTGTATAATTATCATCATTTCTCTGATATCTACGGAGACGGAATTAATTTCAGTAATACCTTCACCGAACGATATCAGGAATTCCCTACCAGCTGTGTCCTTAAGTATAATCTTAGCATGGGTAATCTGAAAAGCGGTGAATATATCATGACGCAGATGTATGTCAATCGTAATCACGGAAGCGTATTTGATCAGTGGCTCAGAATGCGCTCTACCGGGAATAACAATCCAATGCAGCTTACTCTTCCGGAAGAGATTGAGACTCTGAAAAGCTTATCCGTGCCGATGCTGCTGAAGGATCAAGTCACAGCGGTAGATGGCACCCTTACGCTGTCCATAGAGCTCGAACCCCACGAAATACGACTCATTCAATTGGAGTTAATTTGAATTTAGTGAATCAAAAACGAGGATGTTGCAAACATCAATTTCATCTCATTGTGGGAATGGTGATATAAACCACAATATTCATAAATTGGTATTTTGCAACATCCTCGTTTTGAACACGCTTAATATAAAAATAGAGGAGTGATCTATTCGATCCTATTTAATGCTGAAAAGTCATTCACCAGTGCATCCCATACCGGCTTATCATACTCTTCATGCTCAAGAACGAAGTAAGTAGCATACTGTGCAGCTTCTTTGATCTGCTTCATGTCGATGATTCCGTCGGGAATATCTACGTTCGCCTTATTCTGATCGATCTGCTTAATATGAATCAGTTCTACTCTCTTACCCCATTTCTTAATATACTCTACCGGATCAACTCCGGCATAAGCAACCCAGAATACATCCAACTCAAGAATTACATTGTCATTCGTCTTCTGCGCAAGAATATCAAGTGTATATTGGCCGTCAATCATTTCAAATTCATGATCATGATTATGATAGCCTACCTTGATACCGAACTTTGCTGCTTTTTCGGATGCTTCATTCAGCACCTGTGCCAAATACTCAATCTTATCCATGGTATCTAATCTGGCATAGGGACAGATAATATACTTTGAACCTATTGCATGGCTGTATTCCAATTCTTCCTCAAAACTGTCGGTAAAAACCTGAAGTCCGCAGTGGGTGCCAACGGAATAGAGTCCGCTTTCTTTCAGAAGCTGCTTCTGCTCATCGCTGTTCAGATTACCATAGCCTGCAAATTCCACTCCCTGATAGCCGATCTGACCGACCTTTCTTACGGAGCTGATGAAATCCTTCTTGGTCTCTTCGTGAATGGAGTAAAGCTGTAATGATATCTCCATCGTATTTCCTCCTATACCTCTTCTTTTTGCCCGTTGTGATAGGAACGATAAGCTGCTTCCATCATTCTGGTCAATACGATTGCTTCCTCGATGCCAAAGGTTACGTCATCACTTGCAGGTTCACCCTTTGCCCACTGAACCAGGGGGGACGGGAGCGCTTGGGGAAGCTGATCACAGCTGATCCATTTGCCTTCTGTCTCCTGTGTTGCATACATGACACCATCACGGATTAAGAGAGTACCCTTCGTTCCGCTGACCTCTAATGTTGCAGGAGTATAGTTGGATACAAATCCTGTTTCAGAAACGCCAATTGCTCCCTGTTCAAACTCTATTACCGAGACAGCATTGTCTTCAACCTCATGTCCGGTAATATTGGTAAATACAGATTGAATTGTCTTTGGCTCACCAAGAAGCCAGTTCAGTAAGTACATCGGATGTGCTCCCAAATCGATCATCGCGCCGCCGCCACATTGCTCTAAACTATAGAAATGAGAGGGTAGCCAATTACCAATACTTCCGTTATGCACATTACGCATTCTTGCATAGGTGATACGTCCTAACTCACCGCTCTCCACCATTTTCTTTGCAAACAGAAACTGCGGTTCGCATTTCTTCACTAAAGAAAGGGTAAGTGTAGCACCCGTTCTCCCAAGAGCCTCTTTAATCTTTAAGCAATCTTTGGTGGTAAGTGCCAGTACTTTCTCAGAAAACACCTTCTTGCCTGCCTCAATTGCTTTGAGGATCAACTCGGGGTGCTCTGAAGTAGCTGAGGTAATGACCACACCGTCGATACTTTTATCACTTAAAAGCTCATCATAATTCTCATAGAAGGTAGCTCCGAACTGAGTCGCATACTTTCGTCCACGTTCTGCGTTCTCGTCCCAGATTGCAGTTACCTTACTGTTGGTCTTCTCCAGAATCTCCTTCGTATAACCTTCGGCATGAACATGCCAATAGCTTATGATTGCGATATTCATCGACTTGTCTCCTCTTTAATCAAAATATACCGGCTGGCCGGACGCTGCTGACTTATAGATTGCTTCCAAAATCTCGGATACTACACATGCCTGCTCCGGTAATACTACAGGGTCCGTGTCATTCTTTACTGCATCGATCCAACGTCTTGCTTCTACATCTGCGGGGCTCATGGAATGGCCTTCGTAGAATGCAACACCGCCACTCGCCATATCAGGCTTGATTTCAATCAGACGGTTGAATTCACCCTTATTGATGGTTACTCCGTTCTTAATCTGTGCTCCGGCGTCAGATCCGCAGAGAACCGTACTTCCTTCTGAAATCGGCTCGCAGGTGTTGAGTGCCCAGCTGGACTCAAGAATGATGGTTGCTCCGTTCTTCATAACGATGAAACCAAATGCTGAATCCTCCATTGTGTGCTGATCTTTGTCCCAGCCACCCCAAGGGTTGCCGCAATCTGCATTGTTTACTTTCTTATATTTTGTACCAACTACCATCTTGGGTTCGTAATTATTCATCAGGTAGAGAGTAACGTCAAGAGAGTGTGTTCCGATATCGATTAACGGACCTCCACCCTGCTCATATTCATTCAAAAATACACCCCAGTTCGGAGTACCTCTTCTACGTACTGCAAATGCTTTTGCGAAATAAATGTCGCCTAAATCGCCTCGTTCAATCACACTCTTAAGGTAAATAGATTCCGGCTTATGTCTGTGCTGATAACCGATCGTAAGCTTCTTACCAGTCTCCTTTGCTGCCTGAACCATCTTTCTTGCATCCTCTGCTGTCTTTGCCATAGGCTTCTCACACATAACATGCTTTCCTGCGTGAAGAGCGTCGATCGAAATCGGAGCATGAGAACGGTTCGGCGTACAAACATGAATTACTTCAATCTCCTGATCCTTTAAAAGCTCCTGATAATCGGTATACACCTTTGCGTCCGGTGTTCCGTACTGTTCCTTTGCTTTCTCTGCTTTCTCAACGATAAGGTCACAGAAAGCCACCATCTCTACATCACCTAACTGGCTGAGGGAGGGCATATGCTTTCCATTTGCAATACCTCCACAACCGATAATACCCACTTTAATCTTCTTATCCATCTCCGGTAAACTCCTTTTTTATTATATAGTGTTACTGACTTCTGAGATTTATTTGCAAGTCTCAATGAATAAAACATAGCATAAAAACGTATCTCATGATATAATTAATTTACAAAAAAATATCAATATTTTGTCATCGGAGGAAAACAGCATGGAGAATACTTATTACGTAGAAACAAGAGATATGAATGAAGATGCCTTGCTGCAATTCAGCTCGCATATTCAAGAGGGAAACGGCGCACAGCTTATGGTCCACGCACATATCCATAACTATATTGAGATTATCTATGCCCTCACCGGAAAATATCAGATTTTATTAAACAACAAGGATTATAGCTTCGGGGAAGGCGATATGGTATTGATCAATTCCAATGAGATACATAATATCTTCTCTGTCTCACCCGGAATAAATCGATATATCGTCGTAAAATTCGAACCGGAGATGCTCTATACAACAGCCCAGTCACTGTTTGAGATGAAATATGTCATGCCCTTTATCCTAAATGAGTCTACGCATCAGAAGGTATTTAGTAAGGAAGAGATCGAGAAGACCATCGTTCCCGATATCATCCGTGGAATCAGCCAGGAATATCGGGATAAGAATTATGGCTATGAGCTGGCAATCCGTGCAAACATCTATAATCTTTTCCTTTTCATTCTTCGGAGATGGAATGAGCAGAATGTGGATCTGAATATCGATGAGGAGATTAATAAAGATACCGTAAGACGAATTCAGAATGTGTTCGATTATCTGGAGAGCAACTACCAGAACGATATCACCGCCTTGGAGATGGCACAGAGGTGCAATCTGAGCTATAGTTATTTCTCGAGACTTTTCACAAGAATTATGAAGAGGAGTTTTCGAGAATATCTCAATTATGTACGAATAACAAAGGCGGAGCGCCTACTGGCCTCAACCGATCTCAACATTACAGAGATCGCGATGCAGGTCGGCTTCTCCACCTCAAGTTACTTTATTCAACAATTCAAGCTGTATAAGAATATCTCGCCAAAACAATATCAGTTAAGATATAAGCTCTGACACATGATCGGAGCTACCCACAATGAGGGAATCGATCCGACCGGACGATTCCCTCATTGTGCTATCCCTCAGTATTATAGGTGTTATTATTATATTTCTTACTGTCATTCGCATCCTTTGCTTTATCTGTAGCCGAACCGGTAACGGTATCCTTCTTAAGTGACTCTTTTTCCTTCTCTTTACGGTATTTTTGATTAGACTGCTTACTCAAGTGATCACTTCCTTTCGGTAGTAATAGTATTACTCCACAAAAGAAAAGCTATGCAAAAAAAAAGAGCCGGCAAAAACAGATCGAAAAGACTTCTCCACAATGCTTCTTACTAGTTACAGTTCAGCCTTCAATGACTAACGCATATGACTAGGAATGAAGTGTTACTCTCACTAATGTAATAATTTGATTTTGTCTTGATATTGCTTAATCAAAGCTTCATTATAATCTGTTCCGTTCGGTATATTGGCACTCATATATACCGGAGGAAGCTCCCCGTCCTTCAGGAAGCAGTTCTCAATCTTCAGGACAATCTTCTGTGCGATAAATAAACTACTGAAGGAGGAAGCCCCACCGGTCACTAGTCCGTTTTCCGGAACTTCCAACAATCCATCTCCCAACGGAACATGGTTATCAATAACAATATCGCATAACTCATATAGCTTCTTGCCGCTGTTATGCCTTGCTCCCAATGTCTTTGAAGCTGCAAGGGAGGTGATCCCGATTACGGTAAGTCCCTTCTCTCTTGCGGTCATAGCCGCTTCCACGATTACATTATTAATACCTGAGTTGGAGGAAATAAGGATGACATCTCCTGTGTGCAGATTTGCTTCCGAGAGAATTCGTTCGGCTAAACCTTCTTTTCTCTCATTATACATACTTTGAAGCGCTCCCGCTCCGGTCATGAGCGAGTAATCCAGAATCGGATTGATCGGAACCAATCCTCCGGCCCGAAAGAACATCTCTTCCGCGATCATATGAGAGTGACCCGATGCAAACACATGAAGTAGTCCTCCCTTACGTATTGCTTCATAAGCAGTCTCTGCTGCCTCATTCATTGCATCCTCTTCTAAGGTTTCTACCTCCTGCAATAGAGCACATAGCTTTGGCAGGAAGGAGACCTCCTTCACAAGTTCTCTTCCCATTCGAGTTCCCTTCTCTCTTATGATCATATTTATCCTACTTGTTATAACATGTATGGCTATGTTGTCTCTTCGATCTATCAATTACTTATACAATGTCGCCGTAAACTGATACTGGTCCCCTCGATAAGTGGATTCTACATATTCATAAGCGACCCCATCCTGTTCAAAGGTAGTACGATTGATATGAAGCACCGCAGATCCGATGGCAATCTTAAGAAGCTTTGCTTCTTCCTCAGAGGCAAGGCCGGCGCTGATCTCCTGTATTCCCTTATAGCTTTCACATCCGAATTGATACTGTAATATATCATAGAGTGATTCCTTCAGATTCGAGCTTTGGAGGGTTGGAAAGCGGTAAAAAGGCAGATGAACTCTCTCTATTGCGATCGGTATACCATCCGCCATACGTAAGCGTTCCAGGAGGTAGATCTTTTGGCTCTGATCGATGCCAAGCACCTGAGCAGCTAAATCACTGGGTGTTATAATCTCAAAGAAAATAATCTCACTGGAGGGATCCTTCCCCAGCATTTTCATCTCCTCAGTGAATCCCTTCAGATGATTCAGCTGAAATCCGGTCTTCTTCGACATAACAAAACTGCCTTTGCCCTGTTGTTTATAGATATACCCATTTTGCTGCAAACCATCCAACGCACGACGAACCGTGATTCTGCTGATACTAAAAAGCTCGCAGATCTCCTCTTCCGTCGGCATCTTCGCTCCTTCTTTCAGCTTACCGGCCTTTATTAATGGGATATAATAGTTCATAACCTGCATATAACGGGGAAGTGCTTTCATCGTTCTGCCCTCTTCTCGTAATATTTATATTTACATTTATCTTAAACTGTGGTATTTTTGATTCAAGTAGTTATGTTGTTATAACAAGTTTATCATAACATACATAACATGTCAATTGCTACAACAAATACAGAATGGAGATTGCTATGAAAATAATAAGAACAAGAGATTACGCGGATATGAGCAGAAAGTCCGCCAACATAATTTCCGCACAGGTTATTCTGAAACCGGACAGTGTTCTCGGTCTTGCAACAGGATCCTCCCCGGTAGGAACCTATGAGAAGCTGATTGATTGGTGCAATAAAGGTGATATCGATTTTTCCAAAGTGAAGACCGTGAATCTGGACGAGTTTGTTGGTCTTCCCAAAGAGAATCCTTGAAGATACTATTACTTCATGTATGAGAATCTTTTTAAGCATATCAACTTTGATCTTCATAATACCAACATTCCTAACGGAATGGAACCCAATTTAATAATGGAATGTAATCGTTATGATCGACTGATTGCATCACTTGGTCAGATTGATCTCCAGCTATTAGGCTTAGGAAATAACGGACACATTGGTTTCAACGAGCCCTCCGATATCTATCGTAAATCCACTTTCTGTGTTGAGCTTGCTCCCAGCACGATTGAAGCAAATTCCCGTTTCTTCAATTCTACCGATGAGATCCCACGTCGTGCTTATACTATGGGCATCGGAAGCATCATGTCAGCGAAGAAGATCTTATTGGTTGTACATGGTGAAGCGAAGGCAGATATTCTAAGAGAAGCGATTGAGGGACCGATCACTCCCGCCGTTCCCGCTTCCGTCCTTCAACTTCATAACGACGTAACGATCGTGGCAGATGAAGGTGCATTATCAAGACTAAGCTTATAAAAGCGTGAATGTTAAACGCTTTCACATCTTATTTGTGCCGCAGTCGGCGGCTGAATGGAGGTAAATATGAAGATTATCAATGCATTGGTTTATACCGAAGAGGGTTTCTTTGTACAAAAGGATATCACCGTTGAAGGTGATTATATAACAGATGCCGCACAATCAGACGCTCCAGATACACAGACCATTGATGCGGAAGGTCTCTATCTTATACCGGGCCTTACCGATCTTCATTTTCATGGTTGTGTTGGCTACGATTTCTGTGACGGAACCGAGGAAGCAGTCAGAGCCATCGCTGAATATCAGGCAAAAAACGGTATTACTACCATCGCGCCTGCCACGATGACCTTGGGAGATGAGGAGTTAATCCGGATCTTCCAAAATGCATCTACTTATCCAAGTGAAAGCGGTGCTTTTCTGGTAGGAATCAAGATGGAAGGTCCCTATCTATCCTTCGCGAAGAAGGGTGCTCAGAATCCCGCTTACCTGAGGAGTCCAAGTGTAGAGCATTTTCGTAAAATGCAGTCCTTGTCCGGTGGATTGATTAAGATCCTTGCTAT